>NZ_CP151943.1:2500000-2522500 GCF_038592905.1 Neobacillus sp. FSL H8-0543
AGTACGAGAGGACCGGGATGGACGCACCGCTGGTGTACCAGTTGTCTTGCCAAAGGCATCGCTGGGTAGCTATGTGCGGACGGGATAAGTGCTGAAAGCATCTAAGCATGAAGCCCCCCTCAAGATGAGATTTCCCATAGCGTCAAGCTAGTAAGAACCCTGAAAGATGATCAGGTTGATAGGTCAGAGGTGGAAGCACGGTGACGTGTGGAGCTGACTGATACTAATCGTTCGAGGACTTAACCATATTTAAAAGGCGAACTTGTTTTACTTTCTTCTTCAAGCATTATCTAGTTTTGAGGGAATGAGAATTTTCTCTAGTTAAATAGTCTGGTAATTATGGCGAGAAGGCCACACCCGTTCCCATACCGAACACGGAAGTTAAGCTTCTCAGCGCCGATGGTAGTTGGGGCAGGCGCCCCTGTGAGAGTAGGACGTTGCCAGGCAAAACGAAGAACAACCTGATTTGGGTTGTTCTTTTTTTGTGTTATTCTGAGTGAAGGGGATGACAGTATTCATGATAACCGAAGATGTTGAAAAAGAGGAAAAATGGTCACCATGAAGCGTTCCATGGTGTTTCCCCATCAACCGAACACAGACAGACAGAGTAGTTTGGGTCGATTAAACCGTTCCATAACGAAATAAGCCCAGAAGGCATGGTTTGTGGCCCCGCGAGGCCGAACCTACGGCATTAGGACAGGAATCCAATGATGGCCGTAGGGTCAACCTTACCTTACTTAAAAGGCGAACTTGTTTTACTAACTTCTTTGAGCATTATCTAGTTTTGAGGGAATGAAAATTTTCTCTAAATAGATTAATTTATAAATTAGTCAAATGTAACATTAGCTCATTGGAAGTCTGCTCCTGCGGTAAAGCATATTCGAGGAAGATAATCTTCACCTCGTCGCAGGCCCGCAAGGAAGATTATTCAGTGTAGTAGGCCTGGTAATTATGGCGAGAAGGCCACACCCGATGACAGTGTTCATGATGACCGAAAACGCATAAAAAAGGAAAGAGGGTCACCATGAAGCGTTCCGTGGTGTTTCCCCATCGACCGAACACAGACAGACCGAGTAGCTTGGGTCGATGAACCAGGTCCCCCACCGACCGAACCAAGATGGAAAGAGAGTTTGGGTCGATTAAACCGTTCCATAACGAAATAAGCCCAGAAGGCATGGTTTGTGGCCCCTGCGAGGCCAACCTACGGCATTAGGACAGGAATCCAATGATGGCCGTAGGGTCAACCTTACCTTACTGCTAAGGATGATTGTATTAATTATTCATTAAGTACTGATAAATTAAGTAAGGTCCTTTTTGCTGGGTTATATCTAAGAAAGATTTGATAAATGGATAGTCCTTATTGGGCATCATTTTCGTTAGTTCACTCCACCATTCCGTTTCATATCGTGCAATCATACTTAAGTTATATAGTAATAAATAATGTATCAATAGCTCAGGAAAGAGAAAAAACTCATCCTTTTTGAGTGGCAATACATAAGAGTCAGTTTCAAGATTATATTTGATTGGTGAACATGGCTTGTAAGAACTAGGAGTTTCTTGAAACAGCAGCCCCTCATTTAAAAATTCAATTTGATTGCTTGATTTTGAAGTAAGAAACTCCTTAAATCTTGCCTCCGTCATATGATAATGATCCAATATATTTTCTGGTATTGCCATATGATCCTGGTGTGTATATATTTGTATAAATGTATTTTTACCTTCATTTAAGACAAATAAGCCATCTAATTCTGGAATAAGTTGGAGCAGTGCCTCCATGGAAGCTTTATCACCTTCTAACTGTTTCATATGAAACAGTTTTTCAGATATAAAAGGAAAAAGTCCATTTTTTTGAAACTTAACTTCGTCCTGAAAGAATTGGTAATTTTGCTTTTTTCGCTTTCTTGTTGATACACCATGTGCCAAAACAGAAGTGGATTCTGGGTAATTTGGGTCAATAGAAAGAATGCATGCCTTTATTAAGTGTACAAAACCGTAAAATAAAAGAATAGGCTTTAAGATAAGCGGTGATTTTTCTGCCTGCTCATAATAAATTTGGCCATGCTCCAGATAGTAGAGAAAGGCATAACAGTTTTCATAGCTTTTTTGTTCTGGATTATCCAGGTTTCGCTTTTTATAATTGTTATTTAAAAATCGCTGGCAGTAGTCTGCAGAAAAAAAACTTGCATAGCTTTTCCAGCCCGTAAATTGAATAGCCACTATAGTTCCCCTCTTTTTCAGAAAAATTAGATTAAATATTCATCCTTGACAGTATTTTGTCCAATTGGTAATCTACAATTAAAAAATTTTTTCCTGGAGGCCATTTAAAATGTGGGAGAGCAAATTTATAAAAGAAGGTTTAACGTTTGATGATGTATTATTGATCCCTGGTAAGTCGGAAGTTTTGCCGCGTGATGTAAGTTTGCAAGTGGAATTATCAGAAAATGTAAAACTGAATATCCCAATTATTAGTGCAGGCATGGATACCGTGACTGAGGCAGAAATGGCAATATCAATGGCTCGACAGGGCGGATTGGGAATCATTCATAAGAATATGACAATTGAACAGCAGGCAGAGCAGGTAGAAAAGGTGAAAAGATCTGAGAGTGGCGTAATCACTGACCCATTTTTCCTTACACCGGAGCACCAAGTTTATGATGCAGAGCATCTCATGGGTAAATATCGTATATCAGGTGTGCCAATCGTAAATAACTTTGAAGAGCAAAAGCTTGTTGGAATCATCACCAATAGAGATCTTAGGTTTATCCAAGATTATTCTTTTAAAATTTCTGATGTAATGACAAAGGAAAGTTTAATTACTGCATCAGTAGGAACGACATTAAAAGAAGCGGAAGAAATTCTTCAAAAACATAAAATTGAAAAGCTACCACTTGTGGATAATGATGGTGTTTTAAAGGGATTAATTACCATAAAGGATATTGAGAAGGTAATTGAATTTCCTAACTCTGCGAAGGACAAACAAGGTCGTTTATTAGCTGGTGCAGCAGTCGGGGTAACCAAGGATACGATGCTCCGTGTTGAGAAGCTGGTAAAGGCCAATGTTGATGTCATCGTTGTTGATACAGCACACGGGCATTCAAGGGGCGTACTGGATACGGTAAGTGAAATTAGAGCCAGCTTTCCAGAGTTAATTATTATTGCCGGTAATGTAGCTACAGCGGAGGCTACGAGGGCTTTAATTGAGGCAGGTGCCGATTGTGTTAAGGTTGGAATTGGTCCTGGATCAATTTGTACAACCAGAGTCGTGGCTGGCGTAGGCGTACCGCAAATTACAGCTGTCTATGATTGCGCTACAGAGGCTCGTAAACACGGTAAGGCGATTATTGCAGATGGCGGGATTAAATACTCAGGCGATATTGTTAAGGCGCTGGCAGCGGGTGGTCATGCTGTTATGTTAGGAAGTCTTCTGGCTGGAGTATCAGAAAGTCCTGGAGAAACGGAAATTTTCCAAGGACGGCGCTTTAAGGTTTATCGTGGCATGGGCTCAGTTGCTGCAATGGAAAAGGGTTCAAAGGATCGTTATTTCCAAGAAGATAACAAAAAGTTTGTCCCTGAAGGAATCGAAGGTCGCCTGCCATATAAAGGGCCATTATCAGAGACAATTTACCAATTAATCGGCGGATTGCGTTCTGGAATGGGTTATTGCGGTACGAAGGACCTAGATGCATTAAGAAATCAGGCTCAATTTATCCGGATGACAGGTGCTGGGTTACGCGAAAGTCATCCGCATGATGTCCAGATTACAAAAGAGGCACCAAATTATTCCTTATCTTAAGCCAAAATACTTAAAGGCTGCTAACCTCGTGTTAGACAGCCTTTTTTTATGAAAGCAAAAAAACATCTGCTAAGAGTATCGAATTTAATCTGAAGTAACATATGCTTGGAAATTATCAGTAAAAGTGATTCGTTTTGAGGTTAGATTAAAGTAATTTGATGAAGGGTTCCATGTATGTGAATCATCACCATGTCTGATATAGGCAAAATTATTTCTGCTTGTGGAATAGATCCGATAGCCTTTCGCTCGACATCTTGTGGTAAAGCTCAAACCCTCACCAACGTTCTTATTCGGAAAAGGTACCTTTTCCATTACCTCTTTCTTTGCCATAATCGTTCCTCCTTGAAGGATCGATACTGGCTTGTGTTCTCTTTTGGGAAATCGGAGCCTTAGCTCATTCGTCAGGGAATTATACATATAACAGGTACGTTTCCCCACCACATCAGCTTTCTTATTTTCAAACGTGTCCATTGCCTCAGTTAAAAACAATGAACTATAATAGTCATCATCATCAAATTTTGCTATATATCCATATTTTGCTTTATTGACTCCAAAGTTAAGACAGCTTCCTAGCGTAATATGTTCTGAAAGTTGATAAATGGAAACTTGGCTATACTTTTTTGAAAACTCTTTCCACTCCAGAAGATTCATTGAGTCATTATTTAAAATAATGATTAGTTCCTTTTCTGGCCAGATTTGATTTTCGTAGCTTAAAAAAACATTATCGATATTTTCCAGTCTGTTAGTGACAGTAACAATGGATACTCCCTTGTCCTTATTTTGTTGTGTTACATCATTCAAATATGCCCCAACCTTTCTGAATGAGTATTGCTCCTATATCCTATTCAATTTGTGGAGACATGCTTAGGTATTAAACTATGCAGTGATTTGTATTTCCTCTTTTACCACCGATTTTTTTTAAAGTAGTTGATTTGTACTTTTTTATTATGAATTTCTTAATCCTTTGATTAAAATTTCAATCACTTCAGGGCGGCTAAACTCCGGTGGGGGGGTAATACCATTATGGAGCATTTCTCGGACCTTTGTACCAGATAGATGCAAATGGTCTTTTAGGTCATGAGGACACGTTTTACTTGAAGCCATACTTTTGCATTTTGTACAATAAAAGCTATGTTCAAAAGAAAGAATCATGATGCCAATCTCTTCAAAGCTAAATTGTTTAAAGATTTTTTGTGCATCATAGGTTCCGTAATAATTACCAACTCCAGCATGGTCTCGTCCAACGATGAAATGTGTACAGCCATAATTTTTTCGAACTAGGGCATGAAATATAGCTTCTTTGGGCCCAGCGTACCTCATGGATGCGAGAAATACACCTAAATATACACGGTCATTAGGATAATAGTTTTTTAGTAAAACTTCGTAACTTTTCATCCGAATGCCTGCTGGAATATCATCCGATTTTGTTTCACCAACTAAGGGATTTAAAAACAAGCCGTCAACGATTTCTAGTGCTGTTTTTTGGATATATTCATGTGCTCTGTGAACAGGATTTCTCGTTTGGAAACCTACCACTGTGTTCCAATTCCTTTTTTCAAATTCTTTTCTTATTTCCAATGGTGTTTTGTAGTGGCGGTTAAAATCAGGGTGTTTGGCTGGGATTTTTGTTAATATAATTGGCCCAGCTGCATAAACATTGGGACGTTCAAACAGTTTTTTGACACCGGGATGATTGGGGTCTGTTGTTTGATACACCTTGTCTGCTTCCGCTTTTTTATTGGGGGTATATAGTTCTTGTAGTTCTAATACACCGAACGTTTCATTATGAAACGTCAGTTTTACCATTTCCCCTATCCTCAGCTTCTGTGCAGCCACTTCAGAAATGGGGAGGGTAATTGGGATGCTCCAAACAATCCCATTTGCCAATCTCATGTTCTGTATGACAGATTCATAATCTTCACTTCCTAGAAAACCACCTAGCGGGCTGTATGCTCCGTTTGCAATTAACTCTAAATCAGAAAGTGCCACTGCATCTAATTCAATTTCAGTTGAATGGGAGGAAAAATTGTAATTTAAGTCTATGTGATTTACTAAGGTGCCACCGTGAGGAGTACTTAATGTCATGATTATTCACTCCTTTATATTAAGTTCAAGTCGAATTTTATCAAAAAGGTAATCTAAGAGGATTTCTACGGATTTATCAATGGATAGTTTATTAGTATCAATAATAATTTCTGGATTCCTTGGCTCCTCATATGGCTGGTCAATTCCAGTAAAATGGATAATTTCCCCTTTTCTGGCTTTTTTATAAAGTCCTTTCGGGTCCCTGTTTTCACACTCCTGAAGTGAACATTTGATATAAACTTCAATAAATTCCCCTTGTTTAAAAAGTGCTCTTGCATTTAACCTCTCTTTTTCAAATGGAGATATGAGCGCAGCAATTACAACGATTCCAGCATCCACAAACAGTTTGCCTATTTCAGCTGTTCTCCTTATGTTTTCTTGTCTATCCTCAGCAGAAAATGAGAGATTCTTATTTATGCCATGACGGAGATTATCTCCATCTAACAAGTACACACTAATGTTTTTTTCGAATAATTTATGCTGAAGTCCATTGGCTATTGTTGACTTGCCTGAGCCAGAGAGCCCTGTAAACCAAATGATTATACTTTTATGGCCGTGTTGTCTTTCCCAATCCTCTTTTTTAATCGTTGATCCATGCCAGAAAACATTATTCTCCATCTCACCATTACTATTCAAGTACTCCGCCCCTTCCAAACATGTTTTTACCCATTCGATTATATGAATTGCTGTTCACAGTATGCAGGAACTAATTAAATGTGCAATTCAGTTTATGAATAAATGGATACAATGGAGACGGCATAAACAGAAAACAAGCACAAGCCTAGAGGTATTTAATGATCAACATTATTTTTTTGGCAAAATATCTAGTCCAACTTAACATGTGTTTACATAATATATAAAAGCATTTACAGTGTTAAACAAAATTTAATCCTAAAAGGATTAGATTGGAGAAATGAAAATGGAAATAGGGATTATTATTTTGGGGGTGTTTGTTGGTTTTCTTGTTGGTTTGACTGGAGTTGGAGGAGCATCACTTTTAACTCCGTTACTAATGCTGATTGGGATAAGCCCTGTTATAGCAATTGGGACCGACCTATTCTATAATTCCATAACTAAACTGTTTGGAACAATACAGCATTGGAGACAGAAGACAATTAATGGCCGGTTAGTTTTATATTTTTCTTTTGGCAGTATTCCAGGAGCAGTAATTGCCATCGTTTTACTAAAGGTTTTTGATTTTTATTTTGAAAATCTAGAGCTGATTATTAAGCACTCTATTGGGTATGTTCTTATTTTCGTATCTGCGGCAATGGTTTTTCAAAATTTTTTTAGTAATCATCTTGAAACTGGCCAAGTGGCGAAAAATCCAGTAGAAGGGAAAAAAGTGCTAACCATTCTGATTGGCTTCTTTCTTGGGTTTATTGTTGGGTTAACATCCATTGGATCAGGATCTTTATTTGCACTAGCAATGTTGTATATCTATCGAGTAAAAACATCGAAAGTAGTTGGAACAGATATCGCTCATGCATTTGGTTTAGTTACTGTGGCTGGACTCCTGCATGCAGGTCTTGGTAATGTCAATTTTCCTCTGGTGATAAATCTATTGGTGGGGTCAATACCAGGGGTCATATTAGGTAGTAATCTTTCCGCAAAGGTACCGGCAAAACCACTTAGATTCATTTTGGCAGTTATCTTATTCATTAGTGGTATAAAGATCATATAGTACAAAAATTAATTGATATTTTGGGAAGGGAGAAATGCCAATTGGTTACTATTATTACTCCTACGAATAAACCAAAAGAAATGGAAAATATATTTAATAATTTTTTACTCCAAGAATGGGAGAGTAAGGAACTGATCATTATTCTTAATCGAGATGATATGGAAATTGAACCATGGGAAATAAAAGCCAAAGAGTATGCCAATATTTCTGTGTTCCAACTTCCAGAAAGGATTACCTTAGGAGAATGTTTAAATTTCGCGGTCAGCAAAGCAACTTTCGATATTATTGCGAAATTTGATGACGATGATTATTATTCTCCGTATTATATAGCTCAGGCAATGCAAATATTTGAGGAAGAACAAGCAGATATCGTAGGAAAATCACAACTATTTACTTACTTTTTGAATAGAAAAAGTCTGAGTATCCGAAATTCTATCAATGTAATAGGCGGCGGGACTATTATGTTTCGAAAAAGAGTCTTTGAAAAGGTTCAGTTTCCAGCAAAAAACCTCGACGAAGACAGTATCTTTTTAAAAAAGGCAAAAAGACAAGGGTTTAAAATCTGTAGAACGAATCAATATAATTATGTATATATACGAAAGGACATACGTGACCATACATGGAAAGTATCTGAAGAACATCTTGAAAGAGTTTCATCTGAAATAATGATTACGGATAATTATGTTCCCCATGTAAATCAGGCTCCCTAAGTATGAAGGTGTAAGTATATATGGAACAATTAAACTACACGAAGAAATAAAAAGTAAAAAGGTGATTGATGGTTTCAATGCCATCATCACCTTTTTACTTTTCTTGGTCCCATAGAGAAGAATTTAGGTACTTAAAATATTCTTCCTTGAATGGATGCTTTGAGTTCTGTAGTTTATTGGGACCGATGAAATGAACAATGGCCGGGTTATCAATATGAATCATTTTCTGAATAACGATAGAGTAATTCCATTTAGGGTCCAGTTTAAGGCACTTATCATATAGGATGGCATTTAATGCATCTTGGTCTGGCCATTTAATTATTGTTGGATTATCTTCTATAAATTGGATAACTTTACTTGATATATTATTTTCCCGCCACTTTTGTAAATTGATTAATAAGACTCCAGAATTAAAATAAATTGACTTTGCAGGTATCGATAAAGCTTCTTTCCTTGTCTCATCAACTGCTTCCTCATCAACTCCTGCTAAGAAATAGTCATCAATATTAATATTCCATAACTTTGATATGTCTTCTCTTATTATTAGATCGCAATCAAGATAAAGTACTTTACTAATATCCTTGTCTAATAGCTCCGGAATAAGAATCCGATAATAGGCTTCTCTGGGCCAATATCTGACTTCAGGAAAAGAATACCTGTAATCATTATCGTTGATTGTGATGAATTCTACTTTTAAATTATACCTTCCCACAATTTTTTGTAGTTTCATTTTATTTTTTATTGAGAGGCTTCGCTCCATAATAAAGATATTTGGGTTGGTTCCTTCACCTATATTTTCCAATAGTGAATGTAACATTACTCCTAAGTATTTTGCATAACTATTATCTGTTGCCGTTACAATATACATTTTGAATCACCCCAATGTTTTGTTTAGTTAAATAATTATATGAAAGTGAACGATAATGTGCTTGGACATTACCTATACGGGGTAATAGAAGAAAAAGGGTGCCATAACAATGAAGCCGTTATCTTTATTTAAGTAACACCTTTAAAAGCGCAATATGACGTGTTAGTGTCCAAGCAGTCATAACAGATTCTTCATAATATAAAGGTATAAGAAAATTATTAGAAAAATAAATGAGGGGAATCTTCTAGAAAGATCTCTTACTACTAATATTCGAGGAGTGGAATAATGGATATTTTGATTTCCGCAGCTACACACCGTTCAGGATCAACAATGTTACAGCGAATTTTTAATGCAAGAACGGAAACTTTAATTTGGGGAGAGCATAATGGAGTTTTATCAGATTTTTGTAAAATCAAAAAAAAGCTAAATGATTACTCAAGCAAATTTAAAAACCAGCGGAGTATTTATTTTAATACTAATGAGAATTCATCCAATTGGATTGCCTCTATGAATCCATCCAATGAAGTTATTGATAATGCCTTTCACCAATCTGTGAAAGCTTTTTTAGATAATTTATATGCAGAACATAGTAATACCCATGATATTATTGGTTTTAAAGAAGTACGATACAGTCGAAATGAACTGGAATTATTCAGGAAATGCTACCCAGATGCCAAGATTATATTACTTGTCCGTGATCCTAGAGATGTATGGAAAAGCCATGATATAGGTTTTAGAAGAGCATTTTACAATAACTCCCTAATCAGGTTCACACAGAGATGGACAAATCATGTATCCAATTATATAGATTTTTCCAATAATGATCCTAATGCATACCTTGTTAAATATGAAGACATTATTGAGAGAAAACCAGAAACCTTAAATGTGATCTTAGATGTAGCTGAGATCACGATTGAAGAATTAAATAGCGTACTAAATGTTAAAATATCCGGACCTGTTAAAAAGGGGACGTGTGGCCCTAATGAACGAAGAATAATTGAAAACCGGTGTAGGGACGTGATGAAACAATTAAACTATTCTGTAGACCAAAATACTTAAAGGCTGCTAACCTCGTGTTAGACAGCCTTTTTTTATGAAAGTATAAAACAGCAATAAGCAAATTATAACCTAGGAAAATTAAAATAGTGTGCCAAAAATCCTATGTGCAAAAATAAAAATAGGCAGATACTATGTCTATTCTGGGGAATAGAACTATGTTAAAATAACGAGGGTGTAAATAAGACTTGGAGGGCTAAGAGTGAAGAAATGTTTTAAGCAAAAATATCTAGTTAGTTTATTAGTGTTTTTACTGATGATAGGCAGTATTCAGAACCCAGTAACCGCTGCAGAGCCTATTGATATAAATGCGTCGGCTGCAATCCTTGTTGATGCAGAGACTGGCAAGATTCTTTATGAGGAGAATTCCAAAACAGTACTGGGTATCGCAAGTATGACGAAAATGATGACAGAATATATTACGTTAGAGGCAATAAAAGAAGGAAAAGTTAAATGGGATCAAAAGTACACGGTTTCCCCTGAACTTTCAAAAATGTCTCATGATGAAGAATTAAGTAATGTTTATTTGCGTGTGGAAGAAAGTTATACGGTAAAAGATCTTTATGCTGCAATGGCTATTGAATCAGCAAACGCTGCAACAATTGCTATTGCTGAGGTTATTGCCGGAACTGAAGCGAACTTTGTAAAAATGATGAATGAAAAAGCAAAAGAACTTGGCTTGGAGCAATATAAGTTTGTAAACTCTACAGGTTTAAATAATCGTGAAATGCTAAAGCACTTTCCTGAAGTAGTTGGTGACCCTGATGAGGAAAATGTTATGTCTGCGAATGACGTGGCTGCATTGGCTTATCACCTAATAAAGGATTTCCCTGAGGTATTAGAGACTTCTAGTATCCCTGAAGCGATTTTTGCAAAAGGTACAAGAGATGAATTTGTTATGGATAACTGGAATTGGTCACTAGATGGGTATAAGGATCTTGCGAAGGATTACCCGAATTATCAACAATTTGTTTATGAAGGCATGGATGGCCTAAAAACAGGCTCAACTCTTTTTGCAGGATTCAATTTTACCGGAACAGCTGAAAGAAATGGTCAAAGATTTATTTCGGTTGTTATGAATACTTCGTCTCAAAGCCAACGTTTTATCGAAACAAGAAAAATCATGGATTATGCTTTTAATAATTTTGCTAAGAAGGAAATTGTACCGAAGCATTTCCAAGTTAAGGACAGTAAAACCGTACCAGTGATCAAAGGAAAAGAAAAACAGGTAAAAATATATACAAAAGAGGCAGTTAATTTAGTGGTATCGTCTGGGGAGGAAGGAAACTACCAACCCGTTTTAGTATTAGATAAAGAGAAAATAAATAAAAATGGTGAACTAACTGCGCCAGTAAAAAAAGGTGAGAAGGTTGGCTATTTAACAATTGAAGCTAAAAATGCTGATAAACTTGGTTTTGTTAGTGAAGAAGGACAAAATAAAATGCGTGTTGATGTTATCGCAGCCGAAGATGTTGAAAAGTCAAATTGGTTCGTGCTTATGATGAGAGGCATCGGTCATTTCTTTGGAGATCTTTGGGGTGGAATTTCATCAACCGTGAAGGGTTGGTTCTAAGGGAATAATTAACAAAGGGTTCTTGTCTTGACAGGAACTCTTTTTTGTTGCTTTAATAATCCTATAGGAACAGTCGAATTTTTCACTAAATTGGGTGAATTTCCTAAAGACGTAGATAAATTGATATTTATAATAGTGAAATGACTAGGGGGATTTACAATGAAAACAGGTACAGATCGAGTAAAGCGTGGAATGGCAGAAATGCAAAAAGGCGGCGTCATTATGGATGTTGTCAATGGAGAGCAAGCGAAAATTGCTGAAGAGGCCGGCGCTGTTGCGGTAATGGCACTGGAACGAGTACCTTCTGATATACGCGCAGCCGGTGGAGTAGCTAGAATGGCTGATCCAAGACTTACTGAAGAAATCCTGAAGGCTGTTTCTATTCCTGTTATGGCAAAAGCAAGGATTGGACATATCGTGGAAGCACGTGTATTAGAAGCAATGGGTGTGGATTATATTGATGAAAGCGAAGTTCTAACACCTGCTGATGAAGAGTTCCACTTAAATAAAAGGGATTATACTGTTCCTTTCGTCTGTGGCTGCCGTGACCTTGGTGAGGCTGCACGTAGAATTGGCGAAGGTGCTTCTATGCTCCGTACAAAAGGTGAACCAGGAACAGGCAATATCGTAGAAGCTGTTAGACATATGCGTAAAGTAAATGCACAGGTTCGTAAAGTAGTAGCAATGAACGAGGATGAATTGATGACGGAGGCAAAACTATTAGGTGCCCCTTATGAAATTCTTCTTGAAATTAAACGTCTAGGTAAACTTCCAGTTGTAAATTTTGCTGCCGGCGGTGTAGCAACACCTTCTGATGCAGCACTTATGATGCAATTAGGTGCAGACGGAGTATTCGTCGGTTCTGGCGTTTTTAAATCTGATAATCCTTTTAAGTTTGCTAGAGCAATTGTTGAAGCTACTACACATTATCAAGATTATAAATTGATTGCAGAGCTTTCAAAGAACCTTGGTGCACCAATGAAGGGGATTGAAATCTCTTCTATTGCACCAGGATCACGTATGCAGGACCGTGGCTGGTAAGGAGAATTATTATGGTGAAAATAGGAGTTCTTGCCTTACAGGGTGCAGTCCGCGAGCATATTCGTTCGATAGAAGAATGTGGAGTAGAGGCTATAGCCATTAAGAGAAAAGAAGAGTTAAAAGAGGTAGATGGTCTGATCCTGCCTGGCGGTGAAAGTACAGCAATGAGGCGCTTAATCGATAAATATGATTTTATGGATGCTTTAAAAGAATTTGCTGCCGATGGAAAGCCTATGTTTGGCACATGCGCGGGACTTATTCTTTTGGCAAACAATATCGTTGATTATAATGCGCCCCATATTGGTGTGATGGACATTACGGTTGAACGCAATTCTTTTGGACGACAACGGGACAGCTTTGAGGCCGACCTCGCAATTAAAGATGTTGCAGAAAGTTTTCCAGCCGTGTTTATCCGGGCACCTCATATCGTTGAAGCGGGTGCCGAGGTGGAAGTGCTTGCTAAACATAATGACCGCATTGTTGCCGCACGTGAAGGCCAGTTCCTTGGCTGTTCCTTCCATCCAGAATTAACAGATGACCATCGCATTACGGCCTACTTTGTAGAGATGGTGAAGGAAGCAAAAAAGAGGCATCTTGTATAATTTGGTTGCATTCGGTTGATAATTATAGTAAATTAAAAGAAAATATAGTGTGAAAGCAATGAGAGGAAATAGTATCAGGAATTTCATCCTTTAGAGAGCCGGTGGCTGGTGTGAATCGGTGGTTGATGCTTGTGAATCCCTCCTCGAGCAAGGTGCGGAACGCCCTAAAAGGGTCAGTAAGTGCTTTCGGTAGAAACCGTTAAATTTTTTTCAAGGTGGACAGTTTTTGTACTGTCAACCAGGGTGGTAACGCGGGTTAACTCTCGTCCCTGTTTTAGGGGCGGGAGTTTTTTGTCTTTTCTAGACATACTCTTTAGCACCTGTAAATGCTTAATGCTCAAATCATTTTCAAGAAGGAGTGGTACATATGTTAGATATTAAGGTTTTGAGAGCTAATTTTGCAGAAGTAAAAGAGAAGCTAAAATATCGCGGCGAGGACTTAACGGACCTTGGTAAATTTGAGGACCTTGATCAGCGTCGACGTGATTTAATCGTTGAAGCGGAACAATTGAAAAGTAAACGTAATGAGGTTTCACAGCAGGTTGCAGCATTAAAGCGGGATAAGGCCGATGCTGATCACCTTATCGCAGAGATGCGTGAGGTTGGAGATAAAATTAAACTATTGGATGAGGAACTGCGCAGTGTAGAAGAAGCACTAGAGCTTTTGCTTATGAGTATTCCTAATATCCCTCATGAAAGTGTTCCAATTGGTGAGACAGAAGAGGAGAATATTGAAATCAGACAGTGGGGTAAGGTTCGTGATTTTGAATTTGAAGCAAAACCACACTGGGATGTTGCTGATCATTTAGGAATTCTTGATTTTGAACGTGCGGGCAAAGTTACCGGCAGCCGTTTTGTTTTTTATAAAGGCCTTGGTGCTCGTTTAGAGCGGGCATTAATGAACTTTATGTTAGATCTCCATGTGGATGAACATGGCTATACTGAAATATTACCGCCATACTTGGTAAATCGTGCTAGCATGACGGGAACAGGCCAATTGCCAAAATTCGAAGAAGATGCTTTTTTAATTGAAAGTGAAGATTACTTCTTAGTACCAACCGCAGAGGTACCTGTCACCAATTTTCACCGTGATGAAATTCTAAAGGGAGAGGAACTTCCGATCCGTTTTGCAGCGTACAGTGCATGTTTCCGTTCTGAAGCAGGTTCTGCCGGCCGTGATACGAGAGGACTCATTCGTCAGCATCAGTTTAACAAAGTTGAGTTGGTGAAATTCGTGAAACCAGAGGATTCATACGATGAGCTGGAAAAGCTGACAAATGATGCAGAAAAAGTTCTGCAGTTACTAGAGCTTCCTTATCGTGTGTTAAGCATGTGTACGGGTGACTTAGGCTTTACGGCAGCTAAAAAGTACGACATTGAAGTTTGGATCCCTAGCTATGGTACCTATCGTGAAATTTCATCTTGTAGTAACTTTGAGGCCTTCCAGGCACGACGCGCCAATATTCGCTTCCGCCGTGATCCAAAGGCAAAACCGGAACATGTTCATACATTGAATGGCTCTGGTCTTGCGGTCGGCAGAACAGTCGCTGCAATATTAGAAAATTACCAGCAGGCCGACGGTACGGTGGTCATCCCTAAAGTTTTACGCCCTTATATGGGTAATAAAGAAGTAATTAAGCAATAATAGATATAAGGTGAAAAAATTTTAAAAAGATTTTTTCATGTGTTGACAGTGAAATAGATATATGATATTCTATTTCTTGTCGATACGGAGGAATACCCAAGTCTGGCTGAAGGGATCGGTCTTGAAAACCGACAGGCGGGTCATACCGCGCGGGGGTTCGAATCCCTCTTCCTCCTCCATTTTATAAATTAAAATGACATGCGCATAAAACTGGAGATAAACCCATTACAAGAAATTGTAATGGGTTTTTTATATTTTGGCTGTGTTAAAGGATAATGTTGATTGGAGCAGAAAGCGAAGTGCTTGGAGCTCCAATCAACAGACTAGTTAACAGCATCAAAAAAAAGCACATACTGGCATTAGCCAATATGTGCTTTTTCTATATTTAGTATTTCACGCAGTCTTTCATCTACTTCATTACAAACTCTAATTGCATCTTCTGGTCTTTTTACGACATCCGTGTAATCCATATCAATAATTAAAACTTCACTTGCATTGTAATTATTAATAACCCACTCGTCATAACCCTTCCAGACCTCAAAATAATACTCTTTCAGCTCAGGGTTTATTTCAAAGCTTCTTCCGCGAGCCATGATGCGATCAATGACAGTATCAAAAGAACCTTTCAGATACACCATTAAGTCAGGGGCTTTTTTAGGAAGCTCTTTTAGCTCTTCCATCATATTTTCAACTAGATCTTCATAAATTTTAAATTCAAGCTCAGAGATTCTGCCTAAGTTCTTATTCACATAAGCAAAATACCAATCTTCGTAGATGGAACGATCTTGAATCGTGTAGATAGGCTCTTTCCAGCTAACACAGTCTTTTACGGTTTTAAAGCGTTTATTTAAGAAAAACAATTGGAGGAGGAAAGGAATTCTCCTTGCGTCTAATTCTTCCGGCGTTAATTCATAGTAAAGCGGAAGAATTGGGTTATCATCAACCTCTTCGTAAAAAACCTTACTGTCTATCCCATTTCTTTGAAAGTGTGCATTCAATGTATCAGCCACACTTGTTTTTCCTAAACCAATCATACCACCAATAACGATACTCACTAACATCCCCCAATTTCTATATCGTGTTTGTCGTGCTGTTGTTCTTTAACGAGTGGGCAAGCTTTTTTATAATAAAGTCTAAATCCTCTTCATTTTGTACAAAATCTAATTCATCACCGTTAAAGCGAAGAACAGGTATTTCTGGGTGTGTACGCTCAAATTCCGTTATTGTTTGCTCATAGTCAAGTGATAGTTGTTCTAAATACAGAGGACTAATGTTTTTCTCCACTTCTCGACCTCTTAATTTAATTCGATTTAGCAGCGTATCAAGACTTGCATTTAGATAAATGATGACATTCGGTCGTGGCATGTCTACAGTTAAAAGTTGATAAATTTTGTAATATTTATCGTACTCGTCTGAATTAAGTGAACGCTGTGCAAAAATTAAATTCTTTAAAATATGGTAATCAGCCACAACTGACTTATTTTTGCTAAGGTAATGTGTATTAATATCCCCTAATTGCTTATAGCGATTGCAGAGAAAAAACATTTCCGTTTGGAAACTCCATTCCTCTATGTTGTCATAAAACTTTCCTAAAAATGGATTTTCATCAACAATCTCTCTTAATAATGCAAAATTGAAATGCTCTGATATGGCTTTTGCGAGAGATGTCTTGCCTACACCAATCGGCCCTTCAACGGTAATAAAGGGTGTGTACCCCATTGCATGTCCTCCTTCTCCAACTGCCTGCAATTTCTATATTTAACGAGTAATAAAGGGTTATTTCCTTTATTATTTTTGTCCAGCCTTGGGTTGATTTACCTCGGCTTTTGATGACACAAAGATTATTTTATCATAATCAACAAAGGAAGGGATATGGAAAATGTAGAAGAAGTAATTTTCATGACGAATATAAGAAAAAACTGCCGAATGGCGGCAGTTTTTTGTTAAAATATTTTTTACGCACGTTTTGTCACATTAAAGTTTTCTGTAATTAACAGCCAGTTTTGTGGAAATGCCAAACCAAGCTTCCAATAACTCATTCCTCTAAGATTCAATTCTTTAATTAAATTGAATTTTGCTTGAATAGAGCGGGCATCCTCAAACCAAACCTCATGCTGTTTTCCATCTTCAGCGGTGTATTTGAAGAAAGGAGCTTGAGCTTTTGGATCATATTGAATCGCCACATTGTGCTGTGCTGCAATCACAATGGCCTGCTGTGGACTAACAGCTTTAGCCACTGAGCCTTGAACAAAGGGCAATGTCCAATCGTAACCATATAGATTTTGCCCCATCATAATTTTATTTGAAGGCATTTCTGTAATGGCATATTCTAATACCTTGCGAACTTGGTCTATGGGAGACACAGCCATTGCGGGACCTCCACTATAGCCCCATTCATATGTCATAATGACAACAAAATCGACAATTTCCCCATGGGCTTTATAATCATGACCTTCATACCACTTTCCCTTTTGGGTCGCACTTGTTTTAGGAGCAAGCGCAGTCGATAACAGCCAGCCCTCTCTTTGGAATCTGGCTTTTGCTTTCCTCAAAAAGTTGTTATAGGCTTCACGGTCTGCTGGTCGCAGAAATTCAAAGTCTAAATGAATATCCTTAAAGCCATACTTTTTTGCTGTCGCTACGACATTATCTAAAAATCGATTTTGAATGGTCATATCATTTAACAAAATTCGACCTAACTCGTCACTGAATTGATCATTTTCCTGGTTGTTGATGACCATCATTAAGACATTTCGATTGGCCCTGGCGATAGCTGGGAAATTATTCAGTAGTGGTTCTTTTAAAGAACCGTCACGAAGGACTGTGAAGCTGAAGGGCGCTAGATAGGTTAAATATGGTGCTGCTTCACGTGCGCTGGTTTCTAGGTTAGGAGCAACCGTTGTACCGCGCGGCTCAACATAGGCATTAAACTCTGCATTTCTTTTTGGCCTTTGCGGAATATAAAGACGAAATCCTACATTAAGTGGTTGATTGACAGAAATTCGGTTTACCGTTGCGATTTGTTGATAGGGAACACCTACTTTTTGACCGATAGACCATAGACTGTCACCAGGCTGTACATAATAAAAGCTTCCTATGATTGGAATGACAAGTGATTGCCCAATGACAAGCTGATTTGGGTTGGGGATATCATTTGCTTCAATAAGATCATTAACCGTCGTCTGATAGGCCCTAGCAATCGTAGTTAATGAATCATTCCTTTGAATCACGTGAATTTGCATTTTATTCCCCTCCTAAGCCAATACACTACATCTATTCTATGAATGAGGAAGGAAATCCATGTTAAAATTATGAAAAAAGGAAAAGCTGACGTTTTAACTTTCTGTACGAAGGGAACGGTAGGATTATGGAAGCGGAAATGAATCTAGATGAATTTTATATGAAAGAAGCGATTAAGGAAGCAAAAAAGGCTGAGGAGTTAAATGAGGTACCTATTGGTGCGGTTATTGTAATTGATGGAAAAATTATTTCTAAAGCCCACAATTTACGGGAAAGTAACCAAAGTGCAATTGCCCATGCAGAATTATTGGCCATTGATCTTGCTTGTAAGAAATTGAACAATTGGCGGTTAGAGAATGCCACTCTTTACGTTACACTTGAGCCCTGTCCGATGTGTTCCGGTGCGATTATTTTATCAAGGGTAAAACGGGTTGTATATGGAGCAGTTGATCCAAAGGGCGGATGTGCAGGAACATTTATGAATCTGCTAGGGGACCAAAGGTTCAATCATCAGAGCGAGGTCACAAAGGGAGTGCTTGAGATAGAGTGCAGCCAACTGCTTTCAGATTTTTTTCGTAAAATACGAGAAATAAGGAAAAATGAAAAAAAGAAGAGAAAGGAAGCATCACTAACACCAGAAAAATTTACATAAATTTACATCTGATAAAGATTGATTTTTTTCGAGTTTATTAGTATACTAAAAAGGCGTCAAATATGGCGCCTGAAAATTTGGTATCAACTTTGCCGTGCTAGGTGGGGAGGTAGCGGTGCCCTGTACTCGCAATCCGCTCTAGCGAGACTGAATCCCTTCCCGAGGCTGATATCCTGTAGGGTCTGCCTTAAGTAAGTGGTGTTGACACCCGGGTCCTGCGCAATGGGAATCCATGAACCATGTCAGGTCCGGAAGGAAGCAGCATTAAGTGGACGCTCCCATGTGCCGCAGGGTTACCTGGGTCGAGCTAACTGCTTAAGTAGCGCCTATGGGTGTCAGTCGACGGAAGGTGCACGGCAGTTTATATTAAAATCAAACTCACCCTAGTTTACGGGTGAGTTTTTTGTTATACAATTTTCATTCATTTTTGGAAAAAGGAATATGAATACGTTATAATGATAAGGATGAAAAATTTGAAGGGGGCAATCGTTTATGGCTTATCAGGCATTATATCGTGTTTGGCGTCCTCAGCAATTTATTGATGTAGTAGGACAAGAACATGTGACTAAGACATTGCAAAACGCCCTGCTTCAACAAAAAATTTCCCATGCCTATTTATTCTCTGGGCCAAGAGGAACAGGTAAAACAAGTGCGGCAAAAATATTAGCAAAAGCAGTTAACTGTGAACATGGTCCTAATCTAGAACCGTGTAATGAGTGTGCATCATGTAAAGGGATAACAAATGGCTCGATTTCAGATGTTCTTGAATTTGATGCTGCCTCCAACTCTCGGGTGGAAGAAATGAGAGATGTTCTAGATAAAGTGAGGTTCGCTCCAACCTCGGTTAACTACAAGGTCTATATCATTGATGAAGTACATATGCTCTCAATTAGCGCATTTAATGCTTTGTTGAAAACCTTAGAGGAACCACCAAAGCATGTCATCTTTATTTTGGCGACAACAGAGCCTCATAAAATCCCACTAACCATCATTTCACGGTGTCAACGCTTTGATTTTAGACGCATCACAGCTCAATCTATCGTTGATCGGATGAAGTTAATCATTGAGGAGACGAAGATTGATTGTGATGAGGACGCCTTGAAAATGATTGCCAGAGCGGCAGATGGTGGGATGCGTGATGCACTAAGTCTTTTGGATCAAGCAATCTCCTTCAGCCAGGACCGTGTAACGGTTGATGATGCGTTGACAGTCACAGGTGCGGTCTCACAAGGATTTTTAAACAAGCTTGCAAAAGCGGTTGAGGAAAAGGATGTCGCAAGCGGCTTAGAAGCGTTAGATGAGCTATTGTTTCATGGTAAGGATCCCTCTCGATTTATTGAAGATTTTATTTTTTATTATCGGGATATGCTGCTTTATAAAACTGCGCCAAATTTAGAGGAATCACTTGAAAGAGTGTTGCTTGATAATGAATTTCGTGACATGGCTGAAAAAGTTCCGTATGAACAAATTTATCAGCTTATAGATTTACTAAACAAAACACAACAAGATATGCGCTGGACAAACCATCCGAGGATTTTTCTGGAGGTTGCAATTGTTAAGCTGTGCCAAACAGAAACAAAGCAGACAGAACAAGCTCCATCAGGGCAAATCAATCAGCTGCTTTCAAAAATTGAGCAACTGGAGCATGACATCCAGCAATTAAAGGTTCATGGTTTAGCAGTAGCACAGGAAGCCCCATCACAGGTGCAGAAGTCTGCTCCAAGAACCTCGAGGAAGGGCTTCCAGCCTCAAGTAGGCAAAATTAATGAAGTATTAAAGAGTGCGACAAAGAACAACTTAAATCAAATAAAAGGTAAATGGGGCGAAATGCTGGCGAAACTAATGAAGTCGCATGCTGCCTTGTTAAATGAGGCAGAGCCAGTTGCTGCTTCAGAAAATACCTTTATTTTAAAGTTTAAACATGAAATTCATTGCCAAATGGCTATGGATAATAACCGTTTTATTGAAACAGTTACACAAGCACTGCTGGAATTGACGGGAAATAGGTATCTGATGTTAGGTGTACCTGAAGAGAATTGGTTATCTATCCGAGAAAGTTTCTTAAGCAACCAGCATACAGATGAAGGGGAAGCATCGGTTTCTAAACCAGAGGAAGAACCTCATATAGCTGAGGCGAAAAATTTGTTTGGTGCTGAGTTTGTAGAAATAATTGACTAATAAAGTGGAGGTAATGGAAAATGATGCGTGGTGGAAATGGAAATATGCAAAATATGATGAAGCAAATGCAAAAGATGCAAAAAAAGATGGCAGAAGCACAAGAAAAACTAGGTGAAGAAAAGATTGAGGGAACAGCTGGTGGCGGTATGGTTACTGTTGTTGTAACAGGACATAAAGAGGTTGTTGACGTTAGAATTAACCCAGAAGCAGTTGACCCTGATGATGTTGAAATGCTCCAGGATCTTGTCCTTGCAGCAACCAATGATGCACTTAAGAAGGCTGATGATTTAACAAACAATACGATGGGGCAATTTACAAAAGGAATGAATCTCCCTTTCTAGGAAAGGAATAAGAAAAAAATGCATTATCCGGAACCGATTTCTAAGTTAATTGACAGCTTTATGAAGCTGCCGGGTATCGGGCCAAAAACGGCCGCTCGTCTGGCCTTTTTTGTCTTAAGTATGAAAGAAGATACCGTGCTTGATTTTGCGAAAGCACTTGTAAATGCAAAGAGAAACCTGTCGTTTTGTACTGTTTGCGGGCATATTACAGATAAAGATCCTTGTTATATATGTGAAGACCAGCGAAGGGATAAGAGTATTATCTGTGTCCTCCAAGATCCTAAGGACGTAATCGCTATGGAAAAGATGAAGGATTATACTGGTTTATACCATGTATTACACGGGGCTATCTCGCCGATGGATGGAATAGGTCCAGAGGATATTAATATTCCTGATTTGTTAAAACGACTTCAGGATGAAACCGTGCAAGAAGTAATTCTAGCGACGAATCCTAATATTGAAGGCGAAGCTACCGCAATGTATATTTCGCGGTTACTGAAGCCATCAGGGATTAAAGTTACTAGAATTGCCCACGGACTTCCTGTGGGTGGGGATCTTGAATATGCGGATGAGGTTACCTTATCAAAAGCGATAGAAGGCCGAAGGGTATTATAAACTCTACCGGGGGAATGACTATGTTTTTTCGGCGTAAAGGATGGCTGCGGAAAGAGTTTGATGAAAAACTCTTAACCCAGTTAAATAATAATAAAGAGCATTGGCAAAAGCAAAAACAATTATTAGATAGAAGCTTCGATGCCTCTGAGGAAGCTATTTGTCAGACAAAAGTTGCTCAAGTAAAGTACTACTTTCTATTAAAGGAAGCAAAACAAAGAAATGTGAGTATTAAAAGATAACCGACAAGCTATTGCTTTCCCAGTTCTATTACTGACAACTTGTACATATGTTGTTAGTAAAAAGGATTGGAAGGGGATAGCTTTTTTGGAACCCATCATAGTTGTTTCGGTTTTAGGCGGGCTTATTGTTATCTTATTACTCTTTGGGGCTCCTTTTAAGCCAGCTCGGTTCTTTGGC
>NZ_CP151943.1:2527500-2650000 GCF_038592905.1 Neobacillus sp. FSL H8-0543
TTGGGCTGTTCGCCCATTAAAGCGGTACGCGAGCTGGGTTCAGAACGTCGTGAGACAGTTCGGTCCCTATCCGTCGTGGGCGCAGGAAATTTGAGAGGAGCTGTCCTTAGTACGAGAGGACCGGGATGGACGCACCGCTGGTGTACCAGTTGTCTTGCCAAAGGCATCGCTGGGTAGCTATGTGCGGACGGGATAAGTGCTGAAAGCATCTAAGCATGAAGCCCCCCTCAAGATGAGATTTCCCATAGCGTCAAGCTAGTAAGAACCCTGAAAGATGATCAGGTTGATAGGTCAGAGGTGGAAGCACGGTGACGTGTGGAGCTGACTGATACTAATCGTTCGAGGACTTAACCATATTTTAAGGCGAACTTGTTTTACTTTCTTCTTTGAGCATTATCTAGTTTTGAGGGAATGAAAATTTTCTCTAATTAAATAGTCTGGTAATTATGGCGAGAAGGCCACACCCGTTCCCATACCGAACACGGAAGTTAAGCTTCTCAGCGCCGATGGTAGTTGGGGCAGGCGCCCCTGTGAGAGTAGGACGTTGCCAGGCAAAACGAAGAACAACCTGATTTGGGTTGTTCTTTTTTTGTGTCCAAAGGGGAATGGAAAATAAAACACATAAAGTGGCAAATAAAACACATAAAGTGGAAAATAAAACACATAGAGTGGCAAATAAAACACATAGAGTGGCAAATAAAATATTAATATCACCGTTTTGTCCCAGAAAAATATAGGAAAATATTAAAAAAGTACGAAGTGTTTTTAAAGAAATCGTTACTAGACATACACCCAATCGGTAATTGTTACATAAGATAATAACGGGGAATGGCCGGGAGAAGATTATTCTAAAAATTGTATACAATTTAATTATAATGGAAACAATAGGTGTGGAGGTGGTGGGATTGAGTTCAGCAGCACATAATCAGTATCATGAAACATGCGTTATTTGTGAGGCTCTAAAACCAAAAGGTATCCATTTATATACCGCATTTATCTGCACAGAGTGTGAACGGGATTTAATTCATACAGAAACACATGACCCGAAATATAAATATTTCCTTAAACAACTAAAAAAAATAACAACACCAGAGATTTTTACTTGATAAGTCCTTTTAGGGCTTTATTTTTTTGCAATGAAATGGGGTAGAGCAGTATATTTTTTGTTATTATAGATGAGACGTTTAAAAGGATGATTAAAATGGAAGATCAGAAGAGAATACCCTTATATCAAGCTTTAATTAAACATACTAAAAATAAACCGATTTCTTTTCATGTCCCAGGTCATAAAAACGGACAAATTTTTCAGCATGAGGCAAATGAATTTTACCAGCCGTTTCTGGAAATGGATGTAACTGAATTATCAGGATTGGATGATTTGCACTCGCCTGAAGGAGTGATAAGAGAGGGAGAGCAACTTTTAGCTTCCCTTTATAACGTAAAGCAAAGTTTTTTTCTTGTTAATGGTTCTACCGTAGGGAATTTAGCTATGATTATGGCATCATGTAGGGAAAATGATACTGTACTGGTACAAAGAAACTGCCATAAGTCAGTAGTAAATGCCATCAAGCTTGCAAAGGCTCGACCGATCTTTTTAGAGCCAGAATTTAACCCAATCTGGAAGGTAGCTGCTAATGTTAGTTTAGATACGGTAAAAAAGGCAATTTGTCTCTATCCTGAGGCAAAGGCACTTATTTTAACGTACCCTAATTATTACGGGATGGTATATGATATAAAGGGCTTAATTAGCCATGCACATTTACATGATATCCCTGTATTAGTTGATGAGGCACATGGTGCGCATTTTATCATTGATGATCCATTTCCTTCTTCAGCGGTCAGCTTAGGGGCAGATGCGGTGGTGCAGTCAGCTCATAAAACTCTGCCGGCGATGACAATGGGATCCTATTTGCATATTAATAGTGATCGAATTAATTTAGGTAAGCTTAAGGACTACTTGCAAATTTTACAATCGAGCAGTCCCTCCTACCCAATAATGGCATCCCTTGATTTAGCAAGGCAATATTTAGCTATGTATGAGGGTAAGGATATTAACTATCTAATAGAAGAAGTTAATTACTTTAGGCAAGAATTAAAACAGATCCCAAGCATAAATGTGTTAGAATACCCAAATTCACAGGGTGACCAATTAAAAGTAACGATTCAGTCAAGAAATGAATTAAGCGGGTTTGAGCTTCAAAAAAGATTTGAACAAAAAGGAATCTATACTGAACTGGCAGATACAAATAATGTATTATTTATCATGCCTTTATTAAAGGAAAAACAAAGCTATCCTCATAGATTGGCTTTAGAAAAAATAAAAAGTGTTTTAGCTAATTTACCTTTACATTTCAGTACGGAAGAAGTTCCAATCAGTAGAGAAAAGATTAAAGGGTTAGCGATTCCATACGAATTAATGTTTTCATTGGAAGTAAGCGATGTACCAATCACGGATGCAGTCGATACAGTATGTGCTGAAACCATCATACCTTACCCCCCTGGAGTTCCACTGCTATTAAAGGGGGAACTTATTACGGACATAGCAGTCAAACAGCTAAACGCGCTGATGAAAAGCGGTGCAAGGTTTCAAGGAGGCTCCTCTTTGGACAGAGAATTAATAAAGGTATTTTGGACAAGATAGTTTTTGGAGGTTATAAGGTAATGACAACAGGAGTTTTTATTACATTCGAGGGCCCAGATGGTGCGGGAAAGACAACCATCCTTAAAATGGTGGCAAACCAGTTAAAAGATGCACTGGTAACTAGGGAACCGGGTGGTATTGATATTGCGGAACAAATTAGGAATGTTATTCTAGCTAAAGAAAATACAGCAATGGACCCGCGGACAGAGGCGCTCCTTTACGCTGCAGCAAGAAGGCAGCATCTCGTTGAAAAGGTAAAGCCTGCTCTGGAGGCTGGCAAGGTGGTTTTGTGTGATCGCTTTGTCGATAGTTCCTTAGCTTATCAGGGACATGCACGCGGTCTGGGGATTGATGAGGTATTAACGATTAATCAATTTGCAATAGAACAAATGATGCCACACCTCACAATCTATTTTGATATCGAGCCAGAAAAAGGTCTAAAACGGATTAGCAGCAATAAAGGAAGAGAAATTAATCGCTTAGATTTAGAAAACCTCGAGTTCCATACTAAGGTTAGAGAAGGATACCATCTTCTTTTAGATCGCTTTGCAGATCGAATGGTAAAAATCGATGCTTCAGGGTCAATTGAAGAGGTTTTCAATCAAACAATCAGGATTCTAGATCGTACCTTAACTCAAAGAAAGCCTTTTTTATAGGCTTTTTTATTTTTATATCTAATTTCAAAAATCCTCCTGGATGAATACAATGTCTTGAGGAAGCAATACCTGTTATAATATAGGGAGAGAGTATTTTCGCGAAAAGGGGATGGTTGGATGAAACTTATTATTGCTGTTGTTCAGGACCAAGATAGCAACAGATTATCAAAGGCGTTGGTTGAGAATAATTTTAGAGCGACAAAGCTTGCGTCCACAGGCGGTTTCTTGAAATCCGGTAATACCACCTTTATGATTGGTACAGAGGATATCCGCGTTGACCGTGCCTTACAGATAATTAAAGATAACTGTAAATCACGAGAGCAATTAGTTGCCCCGGTTTCGCCTATGGGTGGGAATGCGGATGCTTTTGTGCCATATCCTGTCGAAGTCGAAGTGGGCGGAGCAACGGTGTTTGTCTTGCCAATTGAGCAATTTCTGCATTTTTAATTGATTTTACTAAGTAAGTGAGTGATGAGTATGGTTAAAACATGGGATCAACTAGAACAGTTGCAGCCAACTGTATTAAAGATGTTAAAAAACAGTATTCGTAAAAACAGAGTTGCCCATGCATACTTACTTGAGGGTATCAAAGGGACAGGGAAAAAGGATCTTGCCCTGCTAATTACAAAAACACTTTTTTGTGATGCTCTTGTTGAAGAATACAAACCGTGTGAGGCATGCAATAATTGCCGTCGGATTAATAGTGGGAACCATCCTGATGTGCATAAGGTAGATCCAGATGGACTTTCTATAAAAGTACAGCAAATTAGAGACCTACAAGAAGAGTTTACAAAGAAGGGCGTAGAGTCAGCCCGTAAGGTTTATATGATTAATCATGCTGATAAAATGAGTGTCAATGCAGCAAATAGTTTACTAAAGTTTCTTGAGGAGCCAAACTCTCAAACTGTAGCATTTCTGTTGACTGAACAACCTCAGCAAATATTACCAACCATACTTTCCCGTTGCCAAATGCTGTCATTCAAACCATTATCTCCACAATCAATGATTGATCAACTGGTGGAAAACGGTGTAAATCCGCTAAAGGCACCATTGTTAGCGCAGGTGACAAATAGTCTTGATGAGGCATATGAATTAAATGTCGATGATTGGTTTGCACAAGCCCAAAAAATAGTGTTAAAATTGTATGAGGTGCTAACTAAAAACCCCTTGGAAGCAATGGTAACGCTTCAAGGAGATTGGTCACAGCACTTTAAAGATAAAGAACAGGTTAATCGCGGGTTAGATCTTTTACTTCTTATTTTTAAGGATTTACTATATATACAATTAGACAAGCAGGAGCAGATTATCTTCAAGGCTGAAGGGGAGAGGTTAAGACCTTTTGCACTAAAGTCATCAGGACGGCGCTTATCGGAACAAATGTCTGCCATTCTAGAAGCCAAGAGAAAGCTTCAGGCGAACATGAATCCGCAACTGATGATGGAAGAGCTTGTGTTAAAATTGCAGGAGGGATCTTCATTTGTATGATGTTGTAGGAGTACGCTTTAAAAAAGCGGGTAAAATCTATTATTTCGATCCAGGAGACCTCTCCATTCAGAAGGATGACTTTGTGATTGTTGAAACTGTTCGGGGTGTTGAATATGGCAAAGCTGTCGTTGCCCGTAAGCAAGTGGATGACAATGATGTTGTTCTTCCGTTAAAAAAGGTAGTTAGAATCGCAGAACAAAAGGATCGAATGATTGTTGATGAAAATAAACAAGCTGCACAGGAAGCATATGATGTATGTAATGAAAAGGTGAATGAACACCAATTAGATATGAAACTAGTTGATGTTGAATATACATTTGATCGGAATAAAATCATTTTTTACTTTACGGCGGATGGAAGGGTAGACTTCCGTGAACTAGTAAAGGATTTAGCAGCTATTTTTCGGACAAGGATCGAACTGCGTCAAATTGGCGTTAGGGATGAGGCAAAGATGCTTGGCGGGATTGGACCGTGCGGAAGGATGCTTTGCTGTTCTACATTTTTAGGTGACTTTGATCCTGTATCCATTAAAATGGCAAAAGATCAAAATCTCTCCTTAAATCCTACGAAAATATCTGGATTATGCGGTCGACTCATGTGCTGTTTAAAATATGAAAATGATGAGTATGAAGAAGCAAAGAGACTGCTGCCGGATTTAGGAGAAATAATTGTTACTCCGCAAGGTAAAGGGAAAGTGGTTGGCTTAAATATTTTAGAACGTTTACTTCAGGTAGAAGTAAAGGAATTGGAACAAGTACTGGAGTATACTTTGGATGAAATCAATAAAGAGGGTGCCTTTTCTATACAATCCACAGATTAATGAGGTGGAAGCCGTGGATAAAAAAGAGATATTCGATTCAGTTAGTAATATGGAAACACAAATTGGTAATCTATACCAAAGGCTTGGAGAATTAAAGCAGCAATTAGCCGAAATACTAGAAGAGAATCATTATTTAAAGTTAGAAAATGAACATCTAAGGCGCCGTTTAGATTTAACCACTGAAAAGGAAAAGAAAGAAGAGCAAAATAAAAAAGGGACAAACCCTCGCACAACATCAGCGGATAAAGTGATTGATGTGGGTGAAGGTTATGATAACCTGGCTCGTCTTTATCAAGAAGGTTTCCATATTTGTAATCTCCATTTTGGAAGCTTACGGAAGGAAGGCGATTGTTTATTTTGCCTTTCCTTCCTTAATAAGAAATAAACATGAAGAGGCTGACTCCAATCAGCCTCTATTTTCTTACAATAGAGGGGAAGGATTTTTTATGGTCAAGTTAAAAGACGATGAACGGCTGGATTATTTGCTGGCTGAAAACTTAAGGATTATCCAAAGCCCCTCAGTCTTTGCTTTTTCATTAGATGCCGTTTTGCTTGCAAGGTTTGTGTATGTTCCCATTCAAAAAGGAAACTTAATTGACCTTTGCAGCGGAAATGGGGTAATTCCATTATTTCTAAGTGCCCGTACTAGAGGGAAGATTACTGGTGTGGAAATACAAGCTCGCTTATATGATATGGCTAAAAGAAGTGTCGAATATAATAATCTTACAGAACAGATACATATGATTCACGGTGACATCAAGGACACACCAATGGAAATAGGTTTTGGGAAATTTGATGTAGTTACCTGTAATCCTCCTTATTTTACGACTCCCCCTAAGGGGGAAATTAATCCCAACGAACACTTAGCTATTGCTAGACATGAAATACTTTGTACACTAGAGGATGCAATAAAGGTATCTAGTCAACTCGTCCGGCAAGGAGGTAAGGTTGCTTTTGTCCACCGACCTGGACGGTTGATGGATATCATTCAGTTAATGCGTCAATACCGTCTTGAACCAAAGAGAATTCAGTTTGTTTATCCGAAGCTCGGCAAAGAAGCAAATACTTTATTAATTGAAGCAATAAAGGATGGAAGTCCGGATTTAAAAATTCTTCCGCCAATCTATGTATATAATGAGGCGAATGAATATACACCTGAGATTAGAGAGATTTTATATGGTGAGAAGTAATTAACTTAGAAGAAAAAAATAGCGTTTTTACATGGAAGAAACGGGTGGATATAATGTGGCAACAGAAAAGCTTTGAAAATGAGGAGCACAAGGGAATTCTCTATTTAGTTCCAACACCAATCGGTAATTTAGAGGATATGAGTTTTCGGGCAGTTAGAATTTTAAAGGAAGCAGACTTAATGGCTGCTGAAGATACACGAAATACAAAAAAGCTTTGTAATTACTTTGAAATTAACACACCAATTGTCAGCTATCATGATCATAACAAAGAAACTAGTGGTGATAAATTGATTCAGAAGCTGAAAAGTGGCATAAAAATAGCATTAGTTAGTGATGCGGGAATGCCAGCGATTTCTGACCCTGGTTATGAATTAGTCGTAGCGGCAATCAGCGAAAAGATTACCGTTGTTCCATTACCAGGTGCAAACGCAGCTCTCACATCACTAATTGCCTCTGGGATCAGCTGCCAGCCCTTTTACTTCTATGGATTTTTGAATAGAAATAAGAAGGAAAAGCGGCAGGAGTTAGAAAATTTGAAGAAACAAAAGGCATCACTTATTTTTTATGAATCTCCCCATCGTTTAAAAGAAACATTAGCGATCATGCTTGAAATACTCGGTAATCGGAAAATAGCACTGTGCCGGGAGTTAACAAAGAAATTTGAGGAATTCATTAGAGGAACCATTGAAGAAACAATGGAGTGGGCGAATCAAGATGAAGTCCGCGGAGAATTTTGTATCATCCTTGAAGGTGCCGATGATTCCTTGCTGGAAGATGAGATTAGTTGGTGGGAATCATTTTCTATAACAGAGCATGTAAATCACTATATGACAGTGAAGAAGGTGTCATCTAAGGATGCCATAAAACAAACAGCAATAGATCGGGGGCAAACGAAAAGAGAAGTGTACCAAGCCTATCATGTCGAACAAGAATAAAAATGAGCTTCTCCAATTTTGGAGAAGCTCTTAAAAATTATTTAGCTAATTCAAACTGACTTTGAATTTCTGAAATTAATTGTTCTGCACCTTCACGGCTAAGGATTAGCTTACCGTTTGCAAGTGTTAAGTTATTATCAGAAACTTCACCAGTTACTTGGCAAGTCATATTAGGCTTGTATTTCTTTAAAATAATACGCTCATCATCAACATAAATCTCAAGCGCATCTTTTTCTGCAATACCTAGAGTACGTCTTAATTCGATTGGAATAACCACACGGCCTAATTCATCAACTTTACGGACAATACCTGTAGATTTCATATTTAACTCTCCTCTTAAACTCATATTATAGTTTATTTCTTTATGTCTATATTCGCCATTATTCGACAATATTTTTATAAATTAATAATACCAGCCATTCCCATATTCGTCAATTACTTTCTTTTAAATAATTATTGGTAAATTTACCTTTTTGTTAAAGTGTTGATTTAGCAAGCGTTTACTTGTTAGAGGCTTAACTCAAGTAGGAAATAGTTGAAAAATAATTGGAAATTGGATAATAATAATAAATGATAAATATCGACAAAATTCGACATAAACCTTTGTTCCTATTTATAAGATTCATAAGTTAAACTAGTTTTATGGGTGTTAGCGAGAAATAATTTTCTTAGTTTACAATAAAGAGGTTTAATTGCATAATTGTTGATTTTTAGGTATATTTTGATGATATAAGAGGATTAAAAAAGGCAATACTGATTTAATGGATATATGGGTGTTTATATTAGGAGGATTTCAAATGGAAAAAAAATTAAAGACGTTTTATCTCACCACTCCAATTTACTATCCGAGCGGAAAATTACATATTGGTCATGCTTATACTACCGTTGCAGGTGATGCGATGGCTAGGTATAAACGATTACGCGGTTTTGATGTTATGTACTTAACGGGTACAGATGAACATGGGCAAAAAATCCAGCGCAATGCCGAAGAAAAAGGTATTACTGCACAGCAATATGTAGATGAAATTGTTGAAGGTATTAAGGATTTATGGGGAAAACTTGATATCTCTTATGATGACTTTATTCGGACAACCCAGGAGAGGCATAAGCAAATAGTTGAAAAAATCTTTGCCAGACTGTTGGAGCAAGGAGATATTTATTTAGATAAGTATGAAGGATGGTATTGTACTCCTTGTGAGTCTTTTTATACAGATCGTCAGCTTGAGGAAGGGAATTGCCCTGATTGTGGTAGACCAGTAGAAAAAGTTAAAGAAGAGTCGTACTTTTTCAAAATGAGCAAATATGTCGACCGTCTGCTGCAATACTATGAAGAAAATCCAGAGTTTATCCAGCCGGAGTCGCGTAAAAATGAAATGATTAATAACTTTATCAAGCCTGGTTTAGAGGACTTAGCAGTTTCTAGAACGACCTTTGATTGGGGCGTTAAAGTTCCTGGAGATCCTAAGCATGTGATTTATGTATGGATCGATGCTTTATCAAATTATATTACAGCTCTAGGATATGGTACTGAAAACGATAGTAAGTATTTAAATTATTGGCCGGCAGATGTTCATATTGTAGGCAAGGAGATTGTCCGTTTCCATACCATCTATTGGCCAATTATGCTCATGGCATTGGATATTCCACTTCCTAAAAAGGTTTTCGCCCATGGATGGCTGTTAATGAAGGATGGGAAGATGTCTAAGTCAAAAGGCAATGTTGTTGACCCTGTCACGTTGATTGACCGCTATGGTTTGGATGCACTTCGTTATTACTTATTACGTGAGGTGCCTTTTGGAGCTGATGGCGTTTTTACTCCAGAAGGATTTGTGGAACGGATTAATTTCGATTTGGCAAATGACCTTGGTAATCTGTTAAATCGGACGGTAGCAATGGTTGAGAAGTACTTTGGAGGTGTCATTCCTGAGTATTCCGGTTCTGAAGGTGAATTTGATGCTTCATTGCTACAAATGAATTACGAAACGGTTACTAAATACGAGGATGCAATGGAAAAGATGGAGTTTTCGGTCGCATTAACTTCCATTTGGCAGCTCGTGAGTAGGACAAATAAGTATATTGATGAAACACAACCATGGACGTTAGCAAAATCAGAGGAACGTAAAGGTGAACTTTCTAGTGTTATGGTACACTTGGCTGAATCATTAAGGAGAATAGCAATCCTGCTGCAACCGTTCTTAACTAGAACACCTCATGGAATCTTTGAACAATTGGGTATTAACGAGGATGCTCTAAAAGAGTGGGAAAGCTTAGAGAATTTCGGAGCCATTCCTGCAGGCACAAAGGTTAAAAAGGCAAATCCATTGTTCCCTCGACTCGAACTTGCAGATGAGGTTGCTTTTATTAAGGAAAAAATGACGGGCACATCTGCACCAGCTGCTGAGGAAAAGAAAGAAGAAGAAAAGCCTGAAGAGATTGATGAAATCGCAATTGATGACTTTATGAAAATTGACTTAAGGGTGGCTGAAGTAATTCTGGCTGAACCCATCAAAAAGGCGGATAAGCTTTTGAAGCTCCAGTTAGATCTTGGTTATGAAAAAAGACAGGTTGTTTCCGGGATCGCCCAATATTATAAACCCGAAGAATTAGTAGGGCGGAAGGTCATTTGCATTACCAATCTAAAACCAGTAAAACTTCGCGGCGAATTATCACAAGGGATGATTTTAGCGGGTTCAAAAGACGGCGCGCTCTCGCTGGCTACGGTTGATCAAACCCTGCCAAATGGATCAAAGGTAAAATAATATCACCATCAGCGGAGGGGCTTCCCTCCGTTTTTTGAATAATTAATGTTCCACGTGTAACATTTTTCGAGACTTTTCTATCTTATTATCAAACATTCGACAGCAATATGTATGTGAAGGGAGCAATATACATGCTATTTGATACACATGTGCATTTAAATGCAGAACAATACAATGAAGATCTTGAGGAAGTCATTGAAAGGGCAAAAAGGGAAGGCGTATCCTATATGGTTGTAGTCGGGTTTGATCGTCCAACAATCCAAAAGGCAATGGTCCTTGCAGAGGAATATGAGTTTATTTATGCGTGTGTGGGCTGGCATCCAGTCGATGCCATTGATATGACAGACGAAGACTTAAAGTGGATTGAAGAACTTGCTTCGCACCCAAAGGTAGTGGCGATTGGCGAAATGGGCTTAGATTATCATTGGGATAAGTCCCCAAAAGACATTCAACAGGATGTTTTCCGTAAACAAATTCGATTGGCTAAAAAAGTAAAGCTGCCAATTGTTATTCATAATCGGGAGGCAACAGCTGATATTGTACAAATTCTCCAGGAGGAAGGCGCAGCCGAGGTTGGCGGAATCATGCATTGCTTCAGCGGAAGCCCGGAGGTTGCCAAAGAATGTCTAAAAATGAACTTTTATATCTCACTCGGCGGTCCGGTCACATTCAAAAACGCCAAAAAACCAAAAGAAGTTGCAGCGGCCATTCCATTAGAAAAGCTGTTAATTGAGACAGACTGTCCCTATCTAGCACCGCACCCCTATCGAGGAAAGCGCAATGAACCAGGTTATGTAAAGTTAGTTGCCGAGCAAATTGCCGAGATAAAAGGGGTATCTTTTGAGGAAGTTGCACGTGTAACCACAGGTAATGCCAAAAAATTATTCGACATTTATTGATAGATAAGCTTGTCGAATTTAAGAAAAGCTTGTCCATAAAATTTGAATTAACTTAAAGTTCTACATGTCTCCTAATTCTCATAGGATAACCGTGTCGAGAAGTTTCCCTTTGCAACTTTCCCATTATTATGCATAATAGGAAATACGTTCACACACAAATGCAAGGGTTGACAGCCGACAGCACGGTTTTCAATAATCTCTCCGAGAGAAGGAGGCGTTTTTCATCGTAATCCAATACATGAAAAACCTGTTTTCCAATTCTTTGAGTAAAAAAAGATTGGCGATCGCTTTTGCTAGTTTTGTAGTTTTAGCAACGACTTCAGGTTTCTTTTACTATGAAGGGTCTAAGAATACTGTTGCACTTACTCTTAACGGCGAACAAAAAGTGGTAAAAACACATGCCAATACGATTAAGGAATTAATCGCTGAACTGGATATACCAGTTAACTCAAAGGACTACTTGTACCCCGCGGCTGATGCCAAGGTGAAAAATAACCAAAAGGTTGTTTGGACACAAGCAAAACAGGTTCAAATTGTCAAAGGCAACGAGAAGAAAACGATTTGGACTACAGCCGGTACGGTTGAGGGGCTCTTAAAAGAGCAAGGAATTGTATTGAACGAACATGATGAAATTTCACAAAGTCCGAAAACAGAAATAAAAAATAAGATGAAAATTGGCATTGATATTGCCGTTCATCTAACATTCGTTGACGGCGGAAAAGAGCAAAAGGTTTGGTCCACTTCGACTACGGTCGCTGACTTTTTAACACAACAAGGGATAAGGCTTAATGAATTTGACCGGGTTGAACCGTCATTAACAGAGACCATCCAAAAGGATGAGGCAATCAACGTTATACGAGTAGAAAAGGTCACCGATGTAGTGGAAGAACCAGTTCAGTATGCAGTCATTACCAAGAAGGACGAAAGTTTAGAGGCAGGGCAAGAAAAGACAATTACATCAGGCAAACCGGGTCTTGTTACTAGAAGATATGAAGTGATTTATGAAAATGGCAAAGAAGTATCCCGAACAATTATTAGTGAGAAGCAGATTAGAGAAAAACATGATAAAGTTGTGGCTGTCGGTACAAAGGAATTGAATGTTCAAGTTTCCCGCGGAGAAGAGACAGGAACCGAATTTTACGTAAATACGACCGCCTATACAGCTTTTTGTAATGGCTGTTCAGGAATAACGGCAACGGGAGTAAATCTGCGAGCTAACCCTAACATAAAAATTATTGCAGTTGACCCGCGTGTTATTCCGCTGGGAACAAAGGTTTTTGTGGAAGGCTATGGTTATGCGATAGCCGGTGATACAGGTTCAAGCATTAAGGGGAATAAAATTGATGTCTATTTTCCAACGAAAGCAGAAGCCTTTCGCTGGGGTGTCAGGAAAGCGAAAATTAAGATTTTAAAATAAGCAAGGCTCTTTTCTCAAACCTTGTTACTATTTAGTTCAAAATAATGGGATATTGAGCTATTTTCATCTAAATAAGCTAATTTCTTTAGAGAAAAGTGCTTGCAAACTTATTCGAAGTGCCAAATAGCAATATAAACGTAAAAACCGGCTTTTGGGTTTTTACAACAAGCTTTACGAAAAGAGCTATAGTCAAACATGTGCAGGGGTTATTCCTCTGCATTTTGCTTTTTCCCTGAAATTCTTTATACTTACATCGTACATATGCTTTTCTAAATGATATGAATGCTTTCGTTAATATAGACGATGGACATTACAAAAATGTTTCAAATATTTCTAAAGTTTATTATTACTTTTTTTGCTGTGGCATGTTTCAGTTTACTGCTAACTTTGTACTCTGTTGATTGGAGGAAGGCACGAAGAACTCCTCGAAAATGCTACGCATTTCCTTCGTGCGGTGCTTATTCAATGAAGCATATTCAATGTCCTGCGGGAAGAGCAAGTCACGGGAGACCCCGCAGGAGCGAAGCGACGAGGAGGCTCCCGGACTGCCCGCTAAAAAGCGAAGTGGCTGGAGCTCCAATCAACAGGGAAGTTCAACAATGAAAAAACATTTCCACGTGGGTTACTGGAGGAAGAGATGAAGATTAAAGAGATTATTGTGGTGGAAGGTAAGGATGATACGACAGCGATAAAAAGGGCTGTAGATGCGGATACGATTGAGACAAATGGTTCTGCTATTAATCAGGAAACGATTGAGAAAATTAGACGGGCCCAGGAAACAAGAGGGGTCATTATTTTTACCGATCCAGACTTTCCAGGTGAAAAAATAAGAAATACGATAAGTAAAGAGGTTTCTGGCTGTAAACATGCTTTTCTATCGAAGGAGAATGCAATTGCCAAAAACGGCAAAGGGTTAGGTGTTGAACATGCTCCGCTAACGGCCATTAGGGAGGCGCTGAGCGACGTTCAGTTAATGAGTGATACAATAACGGAGGAAATTACCCAAGAGGATTTACTGACCGCTGGGCTCGTTGGTGGAGAGGGCTCAAAAGAACGAAGGATCCTACTGGGAAAGCAATTAAAAATTGGTTATACCAACGGGAAACAGCTACATAAACGGTTAATGATGTTTCAAATCAGCAAACAGGAATTCGCCGAAGCGCTAGCTGTTGTTATGCAGGAGGAAAAAGGATGAATAAGGATATTGCTACCCCGATTAGAACACGGGCGATACTCGAACGATATGGTTTTTCTTTTAAGAAAAGCCTTGGCCAAAACTTTTTAATCGATACGAATATTTTACAGAGAATTGTTGATTTTGCAGAAATAGGGGAGGACACGGGGACGATTGAAATTGGACCTGGAATTGGTGCGCTCACAGAACAGCTAGCCCGAAACAGCAAAAAAGTAGTCGCTTTTGAAATTGACCAGAGATTATTGCCGATTTTATCTGATACGCTTTCACCTTATGAAAATGTAAAAATTATTCATAAAGATGTATTAGAAGCGGATGTTCAAGCTGTCATTGATCAAGAATTTGCTGGTATGGATGATTTAATGGTCGTGGCAAATTTACCATACTATGTGACGACTCCAATTATCATGAAACTGCTTGAGGAACAACTGCCAATCCGCGGAATCGTAGTTATGCTCCAGAAAGAGGTAGCTAACCGAATTTCAGCAAGCCCGGGTACAAAGGAGTATGGATCACTTTCTATCGCGATTCAATATTATACTCACGCAGAAACAGTAATGATTGTACCGAAAACTGTTTTCGTCCCGCAGCCGAATGTGGATTCTGCTGTTATCCGTTTAACAAGACGAGAAAAGCCTGCTGTGTTAGTTAAAGATGAAAACTTCTTTTTCCAAGTGACAAGGTCAAGCTTCGCGCAAAGAAGGAAAACAATACTTAATAATCTCACAAGCCAATTGCCAGATGGAAAGCAGAAGAAAGAGGAAATTTTATCTGCATTATCTGCAGCTGACATCGAGCCGACAAGAAGAGGAGAAACACTTTCCTTAGAGGAGTTTGGCCGATTAAGTGATGAATTATATACTTACTTCCACTAGACCTTTTACAGGTCTTTTTTTTATCGTTTAGATAACTAAAAGAATTTTAGTGTGGTTATCCCCTTTGAAATAGTTCTTTGAATCTAGCGCAAGATCCTAGGGGCTCGGGGTCTTTTGTTCTGAATGGCAAAACAACGAGAAGAATGACCTTTTAATGGGGTATTGAGGACAAAAGCCATGAGTGGTGTTGGAGATTTGTCCTTAAGAAAGGGTATTGAGGACAAAAGCCATGAGTGGTGTTGGAGGTTTGTCCTCAAGAAGGGGTATGGAAGACAAAAGCCATGAGTGGTGTTGGAGATTTGTCCTCAAGAAGGGGTATGGAGGACAAAAGCCATGAGTGGTGTTGGAGGTTTGTCCTCAAGAAAGGGTATTGAGGACAAAAGCCATGAGTGGTGTTGGAGATTTGTCCTTAAGAAAGGGTATTGAGGACAAAAGCCATGAGTGGTGTTGGAGGTTTGTCCTCAAGAAGGGGTATGGAGGACAAAAGCCATGAGTGGTGTTGGAGATTTGTCCTTAAGAAAGGGTATTGAGGACAAAAGCCATGAGTGGTGTTGGAGATTTGTCCTCAAGAAGGGGTATGGAGGACAAAAGCCATGAGTGGTGTTGGAGATTTGTCCTTAAGAAGGGTTCACTAAATACACTCCTATGCAGGCTTTTAATCACAAATATCCAGGTAGTTGCATAGCCTATGAGAGAAACTTTATTTGGAGGGCCTATATGCTGGTCTAATTGGAGTGACAGCTGTGGATATAAAACGAACGGATATTGTTGGCAGGCGATCATATAACTGTGATATTCTGTTCCGTATTATTGATATACAAGAAATAGACGGCCAGAAGGTTGCGGTCTTATACGGTGAGGACTTTCGCTTAGTGGCGGATGCACCATATGATGATTTAATAGTGGTCAATCAGAATGTAAGAAACAAAATCACAAGGAAATATCAAACACTTGAAGAACAGTCCTACCGTTTATTTGCACAGGATGTAGATTTATTAAAGCAAAGGCAGGAATATGATATCACGGGAGGCTATGTAAATTCCGCTAATTATTTTCAGTTGCCGGGAAGGGTTCTCCATATTGATGGTGATCCTGACTACTTAAAAAAGTGTATGACACTATACGAAAAGATTGGCATTCCTGTGTATGGCATTCATTGCAATGAAAAAGAAATGCCAAATAAAATTGATGAACTTATTGATTATTACCGACCGGATATATTGGTCATTACAGGTCATGATGCCTATTCAAAAGCAAAAGGGAAGATGACGGATATTAATGCCTACCGTCATTCGAAACATTTTGTTCAAACGGTCAGAGCTGCGCGCAGAAAAATCCCTCATTTAGACCAACTCGTCATTTTTGCAGGGGCGTGCCAATCCCATTTTGAATCCCTCATCCATGCAGGTGCAAATTTTGCTAGCTCTCCTTCAAGAATTAATATTCATGCACTCGACCCTGTATATATAGTTGCAAAAATCAGCTTTACCCCGTTCATGGAAAGAATTAATGTCTGGGATGTATTGAGGAACACACTAACAGGTGAAAAAGGGCTTGGAGGCATTGAAACGAAAGGGGTTTTACGTACAGGAATGCCATATAATCCTGCCTCAGTAGAAGAGTCTTAAGCCCTTTTAAACAGATAAGGGCTTATTTTTTTAATGGACACATAATTCCACCTAATTAAGGTAACGATAGGTATGTTGAAATTTGGTAGAAAAAGTAGAAGAAAACATATTGACAATCTTTTTGTCATACTGATATAATTTTAGGTTTTGTTTGACAATTACTATGTCAGTGTGATATACTTTTATACAGTGAGGTGGAGCGAATGCCAAAAACTCTAGCCGATATAAAAATGGCTCTTGATTCAAATTTAGGAAAAAGATTGTTACTAAAGGCAAATGGCGGACGTAGAAAAACAATTGAACGATCCGGTATATTAGCCGAAACGTACCCATCAGTTTTTGTAATTGAGTTAGATCAAGATGAAAATGCGTTTGAACGTGTTTCTTATAGTTATGCTGATGTGTTAACTGAAACAGTTCAAATTACATTCTACGAAGATGCATCAGGAAATGTAGCGTTAAGCTAGTATATAAGCAAATATCAAGCAGTAAACAAGCAATTGTTTACTGCTTTTTGCTGTCAAAAAAATTTTGGGATGTTGAAACTAATTGAAGGTTTGCAAACTCTGTTGATTAGAGCGGAAGGTGCGAAAGACTCCTCGAAAATGCTACCGCATTTCCTTCGTGCGGTGTCGACTCTAGGAAGCTTATTCAATGTCCTGCAGGAGTAAGGGGCAGGGGAGACCCCACAGGCGCTTTAGCGCCGAGGAGGCTCCCCGGACCTCCTGCGGAAAGCGAAGCATCTGGAGCTCTAATCAACAGCCAAGTTTAAGAACCAAGATTTAAATGTTTAATTATGGATTAATGAAAATACGCTGCCATCCCATACTAATAATGCCGTATGTAATAAAAAGGGGTTGTTTTGATGGGCAGAAGAAGAGGCATCATGTCAGAACAATTTAAAGAAGAACTAGCAAAAGAGCTTGGTTTTTATGATGTCGTTCAAAAAGACGGATGGGGCGGCATTCGAGCAAAGGATGCAGGAAATATGGTTAAAAGAGCCATTGAACTAGCCGAACAACAATTATTGAATAACAGCAATAAATCTTAAGGAACAACCTATACAACGTTCCAATACTACTTCTATTCGTTAAACAAATCAATTACTGCGGCAAGGCCAGGGAGCAGAAGCCACCCTGGCCTTTATTTTCCCTTTACGGAGCCATTTATCTATTTTTATTCATAAAAATTAGTGATAAAATAATTTAATTGATAGGATTGTCATATTGACACGTCTTAGTTTTATCCTTTTGTGGTAAAATAGGACAAAATGTGGAATGCGGAAAAGAAGCGAAAGGCCATAGGCTTACGCTTGACTTTAAAAAAGTAGGTGTTTGTTGTGAAGGTTTTAGTAAAAGCACCGGCCAAAATTAATTTATCATTGGATGTTTTATATAAACGTCCTGATGGTTTTCATGAAGTAGAAATGATAATGACAACGATTGATTTGGCGGATCGTGTAGAACTGACATTATTAGAAGAAAATAAAATACATATTCTTTCCCATAACCGGTATGTACCTGATGACCAGCGAAACTTGGCCTATCAGGCAGCAAAATTATTAAAGGATCGTTTTAATATTGAAAAAGGCGTTGAAATTATCATTGAAAAAACAATTCCTGTTGCAGCTGGACTTGCCGGAGGAAGCAGTGATGCTGCTGCTACACTAAGAGGATTAAATAAACTTTGGGACTTAGGATTAACGATGGATGAACTAGCTGAAATGGGCTCTGAAATAGGTTCAGATGTTTCCTTTTGTGTTTATGGCGGGACGGCTCTGGCGAAAGGAAGAGGGGAAATCATTACTGAGCTTCCAGCCCCTCCAACCTGCTGGGTAATACTTGCCAAGCCCTTTATTGGTGTATCAACAGCGGAAGTTTATCGACGGCTAGAATTAGAGAAAATGGACCATCCTAACATTAAAGAGATGGCAGGAGCAATTAAAAACAATGACTATCAGAGCGTCTGCAATAATGTAGGCAATGTCTTAGAAGAAGTAACCTTAAACCTCCATCCTGAAGTAGCGCAAATTAAGGATCAAATGAAGCGTTTCGGTGCTGATGCGGTGTTAATGAGCGGCAGCGGGCCAACCGTGTTTGGAATTGTCCAGCATGATTCAAGAATGCATCGGATTTATAATGGTCTGAGGGGTTTTTGTGATCAAGTTTTTGCGGTAAGAATGTTGGGGGAACGGCATACTCTTGATTAAATACGTACAATAATGATATTCTTATAATAGAATATTCGTCTTTTTGGGGGTTTGTTATGAAGTTTCGCCGGAGTGAACGATTGATAGATATGACAAACTATTTGCTTGACCATCCGCGCCAGTTGGTATCGCTTACCTTCTTTGCCGAACGCTACACTTCAGCAAAGTCATCTATTAGTGAAGATTTAGCGATTATTAAAGAGACATTTGAACAACGAGGTATCGGCATACTGAAAACAGTATCTGGGGCGGCTGGAGGAGTAAAGTTTTTTGTGAAAGTAAGTAATGAGCAAGCAAAGCCGTTTGTAAATGAATTATGTGAGTTAATTGCAAAGCCTGACAGACTATTACCTGGGGGCTACCTATATTTAACCGATATATTAGGTAACCCTTCGATTGTCCAAAAGGCAGGACGAATCATTGCCTCTTCCTATGCTGAGACAAAAATTGATGTAGTTATGACGGTTGCAACAAAAGGAATCCCACTTGCTTATGCCGTAGCGAGCCAGTTAAATGCTCCAGTTGTTATCGTTAGAAGAGACAGTAAGGTGACGGAAGGACCGACTGTAAGCATAAATTATGTGTCGGGGTCAGCCAAACGGATACAACCAATGGTCCTTTCAAGAAGAAGTATCCCGCAAGGAGCAAATGTGTTAATTGTCGATGACTTTATGAAGGCTGGCGGCACCGTTATAGGCATGATTAGTTTACTTGAAGAATTTAATGCCCAGTTAGCTGGTATTGCTGTACTAGTAGAAGCAGAAAAAATTCAAGAACGCTTAGTGGGTGATGAATATCTATCACTTGTCCAACTGACCGAAGTAGACGTAAAAGAAAAAATAATTCGTGTAAAAGAAGGAAATTATTTTAAATAGGTGACGGAGGAAATGACATGAAAGTGGTATTTACAGATAAAGCACCAGCAGCAATTGGACCCTACTCACAAGGTATTATTGTAAATAATCTCTTCTACAGCTCTGGGCAAATCCCATTAACAGCTGAGGGAAGCCTTGCAGAAGGTGACATTAAAGCCCAGACGCATCAGGTGTTTACTAATCTTAAAGCTGTCTTGGCGGCGGCGGGAGCCTCGTTAGAAACTGTTGTAAAAACAACGGTATTTATTAAAAATATGGATGAGTTTTCCGCGATCAATGAAGTGTATGGCGAATATTTTTCCGCACATAAGCCCGCTAGGTCTTGTGTAGAAGTGGCACGTTTGCCAAAAGATGTACTCATTGAAATTGAGGTAGTAGCACTCGTCAAATAATCGAGTTTTTTTTACTGAAACGGTGTTTCTGTATATTATTTACATATGTTCACTAAATTGCCCTAATATTTTAAAAAAGTTTTCTAACAAAAGAAGGAATAAATTTTTTTTTGTAGAATGTAATACACTAGCTTTTTACAATGAGAAAAGGGTGTGAGCACATGGAAGTAACAGACGTAAGATTACGCCGCGTTAACACGGATGGACGTATGAGAGCCATCGCATCAATCACTTTGGATAATGAATTTGTCGTTCATGACATCCGGGTTATTGACGGAAATAATGGTTTATTTGTTGCAATGCCAAGTAAACGTACTCCTGATGGAGAATTTCGTGATATTGCGCATCCAATCAATTCGGGAACACGCGGTAAAATCCAAGAGGCTGTATTGGCGGAATACCACCGCTTAGGTGAATTGGAAGTAGAATTTGAAGAAGCAGGAGCTTCCTAAATCGCAAATACAACTAGAGCCTACTACATAAGTAGTGCTCTTTTTTTATTTAAATCCCCTTTTTAAATCCCCCTTTGGAAAATTTTAAAAATAACAAATTCCAATACTTCTACTTCATTCCTTGAAAAGACAAGCTAATTACGTTAATATTTTTAATGGATAAAAAGGTAAAAATGGAGGCTAGTTCATGTCTAATCGTTTCGCTGTGATTTTGGCCGCTGGGCAAGGAACGCGGATGAAGTCGAAGCTTTATAAAGTGCTGCACCCTGTATGCGGAAAACCAATGGTACAACATGTTGTGGATCAAATAACAAAGCTTAATATACAAGAAATGGTAACAGTTATCGGCCATGGTGCTGAAAAGGTAAAATCCCAACTAGGGGACGAAAGCCATTACGTACTCCAAGAAGAGCAGCTAGGGACTGCACATGCTGTGATGCAGGCGCAAACTATACTTGCTGGGAAAGAAGGCGTAACCATTGTTGTTTGTGGTGATACCCCTCTAATTACAGCAGAGACTATGGAGTCACTATTCGTCCATCATCAGAAATTATCTGCAAAAGCTACTATCCTTACTGCAAGGATAGAGGACCCAACGGGATATGGCCGAATTATTCGGGATGAAGAAGGTATTGTTGAAAAAATTGTTGAACATAAAGATGCAACAGAAGCAGAACGTACGGTGGATGAAATTAATACTGGTACCTATTGCTTTGATAATGCTGCATTGTTTGAGGCATTAAAGAACGTCTCTAATGAAAATGTACAAGGTGAATACTACTTGCCGGATGTAATTGAAATACTAAAAAAACAAGGTGAAGTGGTTACAGCATACCAAACGAATGAGTTTGAAGAGACATTAGGTGTAAATGATCGTGTTGCTTTAGCAGAAGCAGAGAGAATTATGCGTGCTCGAACAAATCAATTCCATATGAGAAATGGTGTGACGATCATTGATCCTGCCAACACCTATATTGACACAGATGTTGTTATTGGGCAGGATACTATAATCCTCCCAGGTACAATGTTAAAAGGGAAAACGGTAATTGGAACAAGCAGTCAAATTGGGCCAAATACAGAAATTGACACGTGTGAGATTGGTGATGAAACAGTCATCCGCCAATCAGTAGCCCATAATAGTTTTATTGGTAATCACGTGAATATTGGACCATTTGCACATATTCGACCGGAATCAACAATCAGCGATGAAGTGAAAATCGGGAATTTTGTTGAGATAAAAAAGGCTGCTTTTGGAAAAGGCAGTAAAGCATCGCATCTAAGTTATATTGGCGATGCTGAAGTAGGCAGTAATGTAAATATTGGCTGTGGATCGATTACTGTTAATTATGACGGTAAAAACAAATACTTAACAAAAATTGAAGATGATGTCTTTATTGGTTGTAATTCTAATCTTGTTGCTCCTGTTACAGTAGGAAAAGGTGCGTATGTGGCAGCAGGGTCTACAATCACAAAAAATGTCCCAGGCAAGGCTTTGTCCATTGCACGTGCTCAGCAGGTAAATAAGGAAAATTACGTTGATAAGCTCAATAAAAAAAAATAAGCGATTGATTCAGGAGGCCAACAATGTCAAATCAGTACTTAGATCCTAATTTAAAAGTATTCAGTCTAAACTCAAATTTACCGCTGGCACAAGAGATTGCAAAGGTAATTGGAGTGGAATTAGGAAAGACATCTGTCACTCGATTTAGTGACGGAGAAATTCAAATAAATATCGAAGAAAGTATTCGCGGCTGTGATGTATATGTCATTCAATCAACTAGTTCGCCTGTAAACGAGAATATCATGGAAGTATTAATCATGATTGATGCTTTAAAGAGAGCATCAGCAAAAACGATTAATATTGTTATGCCATATTATGGTTATGCCCGTCAGGATCGCAAGGCACGTGCACGTGAGCCAATTACGGCGAAATTAGTAGCAAACCTCCTTGAAACTGCTGGTGCAACACGTGTCATCTGTTTAGACTTGCATGCACCTCAAATTCAAGGTTTCTTTGAAATCCCAACAGATCATTTAATGGGAGTGCCAATTTTGTCAGAGTACTTTAATAATAAAGAGTTAAATGGTGACATCGTCGTTGTTTCTCCAGATCATGGGGGGGTAACAAGAGCGAGGAAAATGGCTGAGCGCCTAAAAGCACCGATTGCAATTATAGATAAACGCCGTCCAAGACCAAATGTTGCAGAAGTAATGAACATTGTTGGTAACATTGAAGGGAAAATTGCGATATTAATCGATGACATCATTGATACCGCTGGGACAATCACGCTTGCTGCGAACGCATTGGTTGAAAATGGGGCGTCTGAAGTCTATGCTTGCTGTACACATCCTGTATTATCAGGACCAGCAATTGAAAGAATCGAAAACTCAAAAATTAAAGAATTAGTTGTGACGAATTCCATTCACCTTTCTGAAGAGAAGAGCTCAAAAAAGATTGTGCATCTATCAGTCGCACCGTTACTTGGTGAAGCGATTATCCGTGTTCACGAAGAGCAATCTGTCAGCACATTATTTGATTAATTCAAAAAGTAATTTAAGTTTTTTAAGCGAAACTGCTATGAAAAATGTTTAGACCTTCCTGTTTTAGGGCAATTTTTAGATAGGACTATTTATGAACTAAAATAGGAAGGTGACTAGAATCATGAGTACTGTTTTACAAGCAAAGGAGCGGAATGAATTCCGTCATTCAGCATTAAAGAAAATAAGAGAAACAGGTAATATTCCCGCAATTATATATGGGGCACAGGTGGAAAATAAATCAGTGGTTGTCAATTCGATTGATTTAATAAAAACCATCCGTGATGTAGGCAGAAACGGAATCATTTCTATGGATGTTAATGGTGCTAAACAAGATGTTGTTTTAACAGATTATCAAGAGGATGCTATCAAAAGAGAAATTATCCATGCAGATTTTCTAGCTGTTAATAAATCATCAAAGATCAACGTTTCCGTTAGACTAGTTCTTGCGGGTGATGCAGCCGGTGTGAAGGATGGCGGTGTCCTCCAGCAGCCTCTTCATGAACTTTCAATTACTTCTACTCCTAGTGAGATACCACAGCAGATTGAGGTGGATATTACAAACTTACAGGTAGGAGAAACGTTGGCCATTTCAGATATTCTTTATCAAGGTTCATTTACAATCAACCATGAAGAAGATGAAGTGATTGCTTCCATCCTTCCGCCGAAGCAAGAAGAAGAAATAAATTCTGGTGAACAACAAGAACCAGGTCACCCGGATAATGAAGAGGGAAGAGAAACAAAGCCTATTGGTGAGTAAAAGTAGGAACAGCCCCTAGGCGCTGCAGTGAGTCAATTCTCAATGTAAAACTATTTTGAGGGGAAAAGACGTAACTTTTAATAGTTACGTCTTTTGTTGCATCACAAAGGGGGAGAATGATAAAATGTTTCGAAAATGGATTAATAGGTGGACTGGGCCGAAGGAGAGAGAACAAATGAAGTTAATCGTAGGTTTAGGAAACCCGGGGAAGCAATTTGAGCAAACAAGACATAATGTTGGATTTAAGGTAATTGATGAGCTATCAAGTCGGTTAAACACACCTCTGAATCAATCTAAATTTAAAGGAATGTATGGAATTGGTGTTCATAAAGGTGATAAAGTAGTATTATTAAAACCACTTACGTATATGAACTTGTCGGGTGAGTCGATTCGGGCAATAATTGATTATTATCAAATTAACCTAGAGGACATAGTGGTTATTTACGATGACCTTGATTTACCAGTTGGTAAAATTCGGCTTCGCCAAAAGGGGAGTGCTGGTGGTCATAATGGCATTAAATCAACCGTTGCTCATTTGGGTACGCAGGAGTTTAACCGAATTCGCATCGGGATTGACCGGCCGATAAATGGTATGAAGGTTCCCGATTACGTCCTAGGCAGTTTTTATGATGACGAGCAGGAATTGATTAAGGAAGCTATCCTAAAGAGTTCAGATGCATGTGAGGCATGGTTAGAAAAGCCTTTTATACAAGTAATGAATGAATTTAATCAGTAACTATTCATCAGATAAGCATTCCTTTCATACAATAAAGCAATGTGTTCATGGAAATAAAATTGAATATCTTCTCTCGATAACGTTAATACTAGTATTAATAGTAGTTTAGGGAGGTAGGATATGGCCATCCATTATCATTGTCATCATTGCAACACGAATTTAGGTTCAATTGAACAGTCGTCGATACACAGCGAAACACTCGGCCTTCATAAATTAACGGATCAAGAGAGACAAGAAATGATTACGTATGATTCTGCTGGAGATATTCGCATTACGGCTATATGTGAAGACTGTCAGGAGGCTTTAGAAAGAAATCCTGATTATCATCAATACGATTACCTTATTCATTAACCAGCTTTGGAATGCTATCCAAAGCATTTTTCTATTTAAATATGATAGGTTTTGTTGATTTGCGCTCCAGGCACTTCGCTTTCCGCAGGCGTGCCGGGGAGCCTCCTCGGCGCTTAGAGATAAGTGGGGTCTCCCCAGCCCCGTACTCCCGCAGGACATTGAATAGGCTTCCTTGAATATGCACCGCACGAAGGAAATGCGATAGCATTTTCGAGGAGTCCTTAGCGCCTTCCGCTCCAATCAACAGAAACATAGCCTACTAATAATATGTTTGATATAGCACAACCAGAAACTGCCTATAGAGAGGAGGAACAATCTTGAATGGTTTAAAATCACTTTTTCTGCAGCAAGAGGATATTCATTCCATCATTTCAGGTGTGAATGAAGGTTTGAAGGAACAACTCATTGCAGGCTTGTCAGGCTCATCGAGAACGGTACTGATTGCTTCTGTATATGAGCAAATGAAAAGACCGATTCTGTTAGTTACACATAATCTATTACAAGCACAGAAACTGTACGATGATATTGTCAATCTATTAAGTGAACAGGAAGTATTCCTTTTTCCGACAAATGAGTTAATTGCTGCGGAAATGAGTGTCGCAAGTCCGGAGTTAAGAGCCCAACGAATTGAAGCACTAAATCATTGGAGCAAGCATGATCATGGGATTGTGATTGTTCCTATTGCTGGTTTAAGAAAGGTAATTCCCCCGAAATCAGTGTGGAGGCGTCACCAGCTTTTGTTTCAATTAGGAGATGATTTGGACGTCCCTGAGCTTTTGTCGGCATTTGTCCATATGGGTTATGTTCGTGCGGAAATGGTTTCGACGCCTGGGGAGTTTAGTATTCGCGGCGGAATTATCGATATTTATCCGCTTACTGAATCTGATCCGATAAGAATTGAATTATTTGATACAGAGATAGATTCGATTCGCTATTTCTCTCTCGAGGACCAGCGCTCGAAGGCGAAAATAGCAGAAGTATCGATTGGTCCGGCAACAGAGGTTATATTAGAACCCGAGGACTATAGCCGTTTAATTGGTAAGCTGGAGGATGGACTCGCGAAAAGCTTAAACAAGTTAAAAGATGACAAAGCCAAAATGCAGCTCTCACAAAATAGCGGTTATGAATTAGAACAGCTGAAAAACAGACAAAAACCCGATCAAGTGTTTAAATATCTTTCACTTGCCTATGATGTTCCCGCTAGTTTACTAGACTACCTTCCCCGTCATGGATTGGTTTTTATCGATGAAATCAGTCGGGTTCAAGAAATGAATGACTCACTGGTTAAGGAAGAAGCAGAATGGTATACAGCTCTGCTTAGTGAAGGGAAAATCATCCATGATTTAATGATATCGCATGATTTACCAGGTTTACTGCAAAAAGGGAATTTCCCAATCCTGTATATGTCACTTTTTCTGCGTCATGTGGCAAATACCAGCCCGCAAAATATCATTAATGTTTCCTGTAAACAGATGCAAAACTTCCATGGGCAGATGCATTTGTTAAAAGCGGAGGTAGACAGATGGATAAAAGGGAATTTTTCTGTCCTGTTTTTAGGTCAGGATGATGAGCGTGTAAACAAGCTAGAGCGTGTATTAGAGGATTACGATATTGATGCAACCGTGCATAGAGAGGGTCAGCAGCTTTACCCTGGTAAGGTTCAGATTATGAATGGGAACCTGCATACAGGCTTTGAGCTCTCTATCCAAAAAATTGCAGTAATCACAGAGGAAGAACTCTTTAATAAACGGACAAAAAAACCGAAAAATCGTCAAAAGCTATCCAATGCAGAAAGAATAAAAAGCTATTCAGAGCTCAAAATCGGCGATTATGTTGTCCATGTTAATCATGGAATCGGAAAATATTTAGGGATTGAAACGCTTATGATTAACGGAATTCATAAGGATTATCTACATATTCGTTATCACGGATCAGATAAGCTTTATGTCCCTGTAGAGCAAATTGATCTTGTCCAAAAGTATGTTGGGTCAGAGGGAAAAGAGCCGAAGATATATAAACTGGGCGGCAGCGATTGGAAAAAGGTGAAAAAGAAGGTTCAAGCCACTGTTCAAGACATTGCTGACGATTTAATTAAGCTCTATGCAGAACGTGAAGCGGCTGTTGGTTATGCCTTTGCACCAGATGGAGATATGCAAAGAGAATTTGAAACGGCCTTTGCTTATCAAGAAACGGAAGACCAGCTCCGTTCTATCCACGAGATTAAAAAGGATATGGAAAAGCCAAGACCGATGGATCGCTTACTTTGTGGGGATGTTGGTTATGGGAAAACGGAGGTTGCGATTCGTGCTGCCTTTAAGGCAATTGCCGATGGAAAGCAAGCTGCTATTCTAGTGCCGACTACGATTTTAGCACAGCAGCATTATGAAACAATCCGCGAGAGATTTCAAGATTATCCAATTAACATTGGTCTGTTAAGCCGTTTTCGTTCAAAAAAGCAACAAACGGAAACCATTAAGGGGCTTAAAGCAGGTACAGTTGATATTGCAATCGGAACACACCGATTACTTTCTAAAGATGTCATCTATCGTGATCTTGGGTTGTTAATTATTGATGAAGAACAAAGGTTCGGGGTTACCCATAAAGAGAAGATAAAGCGGTTAAAGACAAATATAGATGTTTTAACATTAACGGCTACGCCGATACCTAGGACACTTCATATGTCGATGCTGGGTGTACGTGATTTATCTGTTATTGAAACACCACCTGAGAATCGCTTTCCGATTCAAACCTATGTGATGGAATACAATGGGGCACTTGTCAGGGAGGCAATTGAGAGAGAATTAGTACGTGACGGACAAGTCTACTTTTTGTATAACAGAGTAGAAGATATCGAACGTAAAGCAGAGGAAATTTCAATGTTAGTCCCTGATGCAAGGGTGACATTTGCCCATGGACAAATGTCAGAAAACGAGTTGGAATCTGTTATGCTAAACTTTCTTTCTGGTGAATTCGATGTCTTGGTGAGCACAACCATCATTGAAACGGGAGTGGATATCCCGAATGTAAATACATTAATTGTCTATGATGCCGATAAAATGGGACTTTCACAGCTTTATCAGCTTCGTGGGCGAGTTGGAAGGTCCAATCGTATTGCGTATGCATTTTTCACGCACCGAAAGGATAAGGTATTAACGGAAGTGGCGGAAAAACGCCTGCAGGCCATCAAGGAGTTTACAGAGTTAGGATCAGGTTTTAAGATTGCCATGCGTGATTTATCCATAAGGGGTGCAGGTAATTTACTTGGTGCACAGCAACATGGATTTATTGATTCTGTGGGCTTTGATTTATATTCGCAGATGTTAAAAGAAGCAGTTGAAGAGAGAAAGGTTGATTTGAAAGCAGAAGTAAAGTCTACTGTTGAAATTGACCTTGCAATCGATGCTTATATTCCTGATTCATATATTAAGGACGGCCATCTAAAAATTGAAATGTATAAACGATTTAGGGGAGCAACGACACTGGAGGATATCGAAGAGCTTCAAGAAGAAATGTTAGACCGCTTCGGTGAATACCCTGAGGAAGTGGCATTCCTTTTCCAGATTGCTGAAATGAAAGTGTATGCGCTTCTTGCAGGGGTAGAGCAAATTAAACAAATAAAACAGGAAGTAACTATTTTAATTAGTGAACGAGCAAGCGGCAGTATTGATGGACAAAAGGTCTTCGCCTTAAGCAATAAATATTCAAAAATGCTCGGCCTTGGTATGGAAGGCCAAAAACTAAAAATGGTAATACAGACAAAAGAAACAGAAACGGCACACTGGCTTAACGTTGCCTACGAAATGATTAAAGGAATACAGTCTGCAAAAAGAGGCCAGGAAAACCCTGTGTAAGTGAGTAAACAACAGTCAAGTTTAACAATGTTTTTACTTTCATTTATTATGGAATATTTTTCATTTGCATGAAAAAGTATGATGATTGTGTATAGAACTTTCCAGATGAAAGATACTAAGTTCAAAGTTGGTGATGATTTCATTAAAAGGAAAGTTTCTCATTACCAAGTTAGTTAAAATCATCAGATGAAAGTGAGGCAACATTGGATGAAAGCAACTGGAATAGTTCGTCGAATCGATGATTTAGGTCGTGTTGTCATTCCGAAAGAAATTCGCAGAACATTGCGTATCCGTGAGGGGGATCCGTTAGAGATCTTTGTGGATCGGGATGGAGAAGTCATTTTAAAGAAGTATTCACCTATCAGCGAGTTAAGCGATTTTGCCAAGGAATATGCAGAAGCCCTATTTGATAGCCTCGGTAATCCGATATTAATTTGTGATAGAGATACGTATATTGCCCTCGCAGGAAGTTCAAAAAAAGATTATTTAAATAAAAATATTAGTGATTTAGTGGAAAAAACAATGGAAGAACGTACCCCTGTAATCGTAACACAGCAAAGTGATATCGCATTAGCGGATGGAAATGATGAAACTGTCTCATCTTATACAATTGCACCTATTATTGCAAATGGTGATCCAATCGGCGCAGTTATTATCTATTCAAAAGAAGGTACACTAGGCGAAGTAGAGAAGAAAGCTGTTGAAACGGCGGCTGGTTTCCTGGCTAGACAGATGGAATCCTAAACTTTCTATATTTTTAAAAAGGACAGCGATTGCTGTCTTTTTTATTGTGAATTGCTATAATACTTTTGAGTTCTTTAATAAGGAGTTATGCAATGAAGCCTGTGAATCAATCGAAAGCGCTTTTTAAGGGGGCTTTCATCTTAGCAATTGCTGCACTGTTAACAAAGATTTTAAGTGCCGTTTATCGCATACCATTTCAAAATATTGTTGGCGACGTCGGCTTTTACATATATCAGCAAGTATATCCGTTTTATGGTCTGGCAATTGTCCTGGCGACAACGGGGTTTCCAGTTGTTATTTCCAAGCTTTTTGCTGAACAGAAGGACAAAAAGGATGATGAAAAAACGAGGCGCCTTTTACTTGTCTCGTACGTTATTTTGCAGTTATTTGGATTGATTTGTTTTCTTATCCTCTATTTGAGTGCAGAGAAAATCGCTTTGTTTATGAATGACTCACAATTAACGATTTTGTTAAGGGTGGTCTCCATTGTCTTTTTACTGTTTCCAATTGTTTCGATTCTAAGGGGATATTTTCAGGGAATTGGAGATATGGTTCCGACAGCATTGTCACAAGTAGGCGAGCAATTCATTCGCGCCATTACCATACTATTCCTGGCTTATATCCTCACCAAGGAAGGTTCCTCTCTTTATTTTGTCGGTGGCGGAGCAATGTTTGGCTCAATTACAGGCAGTATCGTATCGGCACTTATTCTGTTTATGTTCCTATGGATTCGTAAAGAATGGAGAGTAGTGGTCCCAAGTAAGGGGATGCTAACCTCTTACTTTTTAGAAGCTGGTGTGATTGTAAAGGCATTGGTTTTTCAAGGTCTTATGATTTGTATTAGCGGCATGCTATTAATCTTTATCCAATTAGCGGATGCATTGAACCTCTATTCGCTGCTGGCAGCTAACGATTATGAAGAGAACTTGGCTAAAAGTTTAAAGGGAATCTTTGATAGAGGTCAGCCGTTAATCCAGTTAGGGACTGTTGTTGCCACTGCAATGTCACTATCCCTTGTTCCGCTGATTACGAGCGTGAGATTAAAAAGAGATACCGTTTTTCTACATGATAAGATTAAATTGGCTATTAGAGTCAGTGTCGTCATTGGTGCGGGTGCATCAGCAGGACTTTGGACAATCATTACTCCAACCAACATCATGTTATTTGAAAACCAATTAGGTTCATCGGTCCTAGGTGTTCTTAGTTTTGTGATTCTATTTACTTCAATCATCACGCCAATGATTGCCATTATGCAAGGATTGGGTAATCTTTTCTATCCTGCAGTGGTGATTGTATTCTCATTTCCCATTAAGTACGGACTAAATTCCCTGCTCGTGCCGAGCTTTGATACGATGGGTGCAGCCTATGCAACAGTGATAACTTTAGCCATTGTCTGTATCCTGATAACAATAAAATTCAAAAAAATGGTAAAGATTCCGCTAGTGTCATTTGCATTTATTAGGACCGTTATAACGGCATCCTTGGTAATGGTACTTTTTTTAAAATCCTATCTATATGTAACGGATATACTTTTTGTGTTTTTAGGGTCTGTACGGGTTATAGCCGCTGCTCAAGCACTAGGCGGTGTGTTTTCTGGAGGTTTCCTTTTCTTGCTTTTTGTCATAAGACAAGGGGTTTTCAATGAAAAGGAACTTGCATTATTTCCTTTAGGAAGCAAATTAAGTCTTTTATTACCAAAAAAGAATAGGAGCTAAAAGTATGGGGAAAACAATTGAACTTCTCGGTTTGGGAGCGGGCGATTTGAATCAACTTCCGCTCGGTGTTTATAAAAAGCTTATTCAGGCAGATCATGTTTATTTAAGGACAAAGGAACATCCCGTTGTCCTGGAGCTGGAAAAGGAAGGGCTCCGTTATTCCTCCTTCGATGAAGTTTATGAGAAGCATGAACAATTTGAGGAAGTTTATCAGGAAATTGTTCAAACCTTACTTCAAAAAGCTAAGTCAGAACAAGTCACTTATGCCGTTCCAGGGCATCCGCTTGTTGCCGAACGGACGGTACAACTACTGCTTGAATATGGACAAAAGGAAGGAATTGAAATACGTATTGGTGGAGGACAGAGTTTTATTGATGCAATCTTTCAGTCCTTGAAGATTGATCCAATTGAAGGGTTTCAGTTACTTGATGGGACGTCGCTCCAAGTAAATCAGCTGCAGGTTAGCCAGCATATGATTATCGGTCAGGTCTATGACCAGTATGTTGCATCGGATGTTAAATTAACATTAATGGAAAGATTACCTGATGATTATCTAGTATCGATTGTAACAGCCGCTGGAAGCCAGCAGGAACGAATTGAAACGGTACCGCTATATGAATTAGATCGAAAAGTCTCACTTGATAATCTCACTTCCGTCTATGTGCCGCCAGTAAAGGATGATGCAATCCTACTGAAAAATTTCTTTAAACTGCGGGAGATCATTGCTGAACTAAGAGGTCCGGAGGGCTGTCCTTGGGATAAGGAACAGACACATGAATCACTAAAAAAGTACTTAATTGAAGAGACTTATGAGGTTATCGAGGCTATTGACAGTGGAGATATTGATCATTTAATCGAAGAGCTTGGCGATGTTCTGCTTCATGTAATGCTGCATGCCCAAATCGGCGAGGATGATGGCTATTTTGCCATTGAAGATGTCATCGAGGGGATATCTGCAAAAATGATTCGTCGGCATCCACATGTATTTGGAAACGGGCAAGCCGAGGACTCGGAAGCAGTTGTGCGCACATGGCAGGAAATAAAGAAACAAGAAAAAGGTTCTGTCGAGGGGTCTTTGCTTGATGGTGTTTCAAAGTCACTTCCTGGTTTGCTAAGAGCCTACGAGCTTCAGAAGAAGGCCTCAAAGGTTGGCTTTGATTGGCAGGAAATAACCCCTGCCTTGGAGAAAGTGAAGGAAGAGCTTCAGGAATTTGAAAATGAATTAACAGATAAAACCGGGAATATGGTGTTGGCCAAAAAGGAATTTGGAGATTTACTGTTTGCTTTTGTTAATGTAGCAAGATTCCTTGATATCCATCCGGAAGAAGCTTTATTAGGGACGAATGAAAAATTCATTCGCCGTTTCCGGTTTGTCGAAGACAAGGTGAAGGAAAGCGATAAAACCTTCGAGGAATATACGCTAGAAGAGCTTGATCGATTTTGGGATGAAGCAAAATTAACAGGACTTTAAAAGACGGGGGAATGACAATGCGTTTAGACAAATTTTTAAAGGTTTCTAGATTGATAAAAAGAAGAACGATGGCAAAGGAGGTATCGGATCAAGGGAGAATTCTTATTAACGGGAAAGAAGCGAAGGCTAGTACCAATGTTAAGGTAGGCGATGAACTAACCATTCGTCTCGGCCAAAGAATGGTTACTGCCAGAGTAGACCTTATTCAAGATACGACCCGTAAAGATGCAGCAGCGGAGATGTACACGATTATAAAAGAAGAAAGAATCGGATCACCTGAGTTTTAGAACAACATAGTGGAAGTTCTATTTTTTCAACCCGGCACATACAAATGTACAAAAGGTTGTACAAATGATTGTGAGGGATGAATGATGAGCCAATATTATGAGACAAACCAAACTAAAGGCACAGTTCCAGAACATGATGTCATCATGAGAGGAAGAAAACTCCTTGATATTACTGGTGTTAAACAAGTTGAGAGCTTTGATAATGAAGAGTTTTTATTAGAAACCAACATGGGCTTTTTAGCGATTAAAGGGCAAAATTTACAAATGAAAAACCTTGATGTTGAAAAGGGAATTGTCTCCATTAAAGGGAAGATATTTGATTTGGTCTATTTGGATGAACAGCATGGGGAGAAAACTAAAGGTTTCTTTAGTAAGTTATTCCGATGACACTCTCAACTCAATTTATCACCATGCTTTCGATGATTGGGATGGGTTCACTGTTTGGTGTAATGTTAGATACGTATCAGCGGTTTTTAAAAAGACCTAAACGGAAGTCTATCATTGTATTTATTAATGATTTATTCTTTTGGATCATCCAAGCGCTGCTCATTTTTTATACATTATTTCAAGTGAATAATGGAGAATTGCGCTTTTATATCTTTCTTGCCCTCCTTTGCGGCTTTGCTGCCTACCAAAGCTTGTTTAAAGGCTTATATTTAAAATTACTTGAAAAAGTTATTCAATTGGTTATATCCGTTTACAGGTTTATTAGGAAGACCTATCTAATCCTCATCTATAAACCTGTCATCTGGTTAATCCAATTACTTTTTTCAATCATTCTCTTACTTGGCAGGGGACTCTATACCCTTGTCAAATTTATTTTACAGGTTGTATTATTTGTGGTGAAGCTCATTTTAATGCCAATACAAAAAATAATGTTAATTTTTTGGAATCTTTTGCCGAAGGGTCTTAAAAAAACCGTCGAGAAGTTATATAATAAAACGGCAGGAAATTTTAAGGGAATAAAGGAATATATAGTTAAGTGGATGCAGAAGCTGAAAAAACCAAAAGAGTAAGGAGGTTTTGGAACAATGAATACAGTTAGAGAAAAAAGTATAGCTAAGATACAGACAACCTATGTAAAACAAAAGGAAGTTGCAGAAATTGCTTCGGCCCGGAAAAGGAAATTGCTGCTGAGAAGGCTATCGATGTTTTTTGTGTTAGCGGTTGTCGTTTCTTATTTTATGATTTCTAGCTATATTTTCCAAACCTCTGCCTTAGATACGAAGATGGCCCAAAAGGGAAAGCTTGATGAGGAATTAGCAGAGCTGCAAAAACAGCAACAGGTTCTGAAAGAGGATATTATCAAATTGAATGATGATGATTATATTGCCAAACTGGCAAGAAAAGAATACTTCTTTTCAGATAATAATGAAGTCATCTTTACGATACCAGAGAAAAATTAATCGAAATATTAACTACTGACTAGTGTTGTTGACACTATTTTTTCTCATTCTGTATAATATAAAGTAGGTATGATTTTTTATATTTTTAAGGAGGAGCATTCTTTTTATGTCAATCGAGGTAGGCAGCAAGTTACAGGGAAAGGTAACAGGGATTACAAAATTTGGTGCGTTTGTGGAGCTGCCAGATGGCTCAACAGGATTAGTACACATCAGCGAGGTTGCTGACAATTATGTGAAGGATATTAATGATCACCTTAAAGTCGGGGACCAGGTGGAAGTGAAAGTCCTTAATGTTGAGAAGGATGGAAAGATTGGGTTATCAATAAAAAAGGCAAAGGATACGCCTGTTGCACCGCAAAGATCCCGTTCTACATCCCAATCACACTCAAACTCCTATTCACAGCGTCCCCGTCAAGGTAGACCGAACGATCGAAATAGCCCCAAAGCAGAAACGTTTGAGACAAAAATGGCGAAGTTTTTAAAAGATAGTGAGGATCGTTTAACTTCCTTAAAACGTCACACGGAATCAAAACGTGGAGGTAGAGGCGCTAAACGGGGGTAGCTTGTTGCCTATTAAATAGCTGATAAATAGTAGTTTTAATAAATTAAAGTGCAGACAGGTCAAATGACTTGTCTTTTTTTTATGTTCATAATAATAGAGATTTTTGACAAATATTCGGCTAGTTAACATTATTTGATTGATTATAGTGAAAACCGTCGAACGATTTATTTTGCTTGTTCACTAATTTGACAAACTTTTAACTCTAGTAAATTTATAATAGTTTTAACAACGAAATAATAGGGAGTGTGATTATGGAGAAGATGGAACGGAGCTTAATAAAACCGGTCGGGGAAGTCAACTTTCAAACATCCAAATGGGATTTGGGCAACATCTTGAGACTATTTCAGTTAAAACTAGAATCCTTCTTTATTAAAAAGGGATATCTTTTACTAATAGTGGGTTTCCTATTAGGACGGGCTTTAATTTTGTCACAACTCACTCCTTTTAGTCTGCCTTTTTTCGCTTCCGTTTATTTAATTAAGAGAGAGCGATCACCGCTGGCGCTAATTGGCTTAATCGCAGGTGCAGCAACAATATCAATAAAAAACGCAGCGTTCACTCTTGCTGTAGCCATCCTCTTTTTAGTAATATACCGGTTAAGTGAAAAATGGCTTAAAAATGAATTGAGAGCGATTCCATTTTATGTTGCACTTATCCTAGCCGCAGCTAATTTAGCCGAGACATTTATTCTATCAAGGCAATTGACATTATATGATGCCATGATGGTAGGAGTCCAGGCAAGCCTATCATTTATCTTAACTTTTATCTTTCTGCAGAGCATTCCGTTGTTAATTTTAAATCGCCGCAGACAATTATTAAAAACAGAGGAGATAGTCTGCTTAATCATCATGCTTGCATCGATTATGACAGGGACGATTGGTTGGCAGGTATATGATTTATCGATTGAACATATTATGTCGCGCTACTTAGTATTAGTCTTTTCCTTTGTTGCTGGGGCAACCATTGGTTCCACTGTTGGTGTGGTAACGGGACTTATTTTTAGCCTTGCTAGTGTATCCAGTTTTCAGCATATGAGTTTACTGGCTTTTTCAGGAGTGCTTGGCGGTCTATTAAAAGAGGGAAAGAAGATAGGTGTTTCTATAGGTTTATTCATTGCTACCCTTTTAATAGGGATGTATGGAACGGAAGGCGGTTCATTAACGTACACGCTATTAGAATCTGCGGCGGCAGTTGCCCTGTTCTTATTAACCCCCCAAGCTTTTACCGCGAAGTTAGCGAAATACATTCCAGGTACACCGGAATATACAATGGAACAGCAAAAATATATGCGTAAAATGCGTGATGTAACTGCACAAAGGGTGGCGCAATTTTCCAATGTCTTTGATGCCCTCTCAAAGAGTTTTTCAAAGATGGATGTACAGCCGGGTGCAGAAGAAAGTGAACGAGAAATGGACTATTTTATGAGCAATGTAACGGAAAAAACATGTCAGACTTGCTTTAAGAAGGAACAATGCTGGTCAAAGAACTTTCATACCACTTATGGATATCTAGAAGAGATTATTCATGAAATGGACCAAAATGATGGTGCTGTATCTCCCAAGCTTTCACGGGAATGGGAAAAACATTGTTCACGGACAACGAGAGTCTATGAGGCAGTTGGGCAAGAGCTAACCTTTTTCCAAGCAAACCAAAAATTGAAAAAGCAAGTTCAGGAAAGCAGGAAGTTAGTGGCAGATCAGCTTCAAGGTGTTTCAGAAGTGATGGATAACTTTGCAAAGGAGATTCAGCGGGAACGGGAAAATCACCACAAACAAGAAGAACAAATTATGGAGTCCATTCAAGCGTTTGGTGTACAAGTTGAGCATGTTGAAATTTACAGCCTTGAGCAAGGCAATGTGGATATCGAAATGACCATTCCCTATTGCAATGGTCACGGAGAGTGTGAAAAGCTAATCGCACCGATGTTGTCTGATATTTTAGGAGAGACAGTTATTGTTAGCTCTGAAGAGTGTGCCTCCTATCCTAATGGATTTTGCCATGTCATCTTCAGATCATCCAAAGCGTTTACTGTAGAAACAGGAGTTGCCCATGCTGCGATGGACGGCGGTTTTGTATCAGGTGACAGCTACTCGACCATTGAACTTGGACTTGGAAAGTTTGCACTTGCTATTAGTGATGGCATGGGTAACGGGGAAAGAGCTCATCATGAAAGTAAAGAAACGCTACAGCTTTTACAAAAGATCCTTCAATCCGGGATTGAGGAAAGAGTGGCAATTAAATCAGTCAATTCTATTCTTTCACTTAGAACAACAGATGAAATTTTTTCTACTTTGGACTTAGCGCTAATTGATTTGCAAAATGCCTCTGCTAAATTTCTAAAAGTAGGTTCAACACCAAGCTTTATCAAAAGGGGAAATAAAGTAATAAAAATCCAAACCAGCAATTTGCCAATTGGCATTCTTGAAGAATTTGAGGTAGATGTAGTTAGTGAACAATTGAAAGCGGGCGATCTGCTGATTATGATGAGTGATGGTGTCTTTGAAGGACCCAAGCATGTCGAAAATTATGATATATGGATGAAACGGAAAATTCAAGAACTGCAAACAGATGACCCACAAGAAATATCAGATTTAATATTAGAGGAGGTTATACGGTCCCGTGAAGGATTAATTGGGGATGATATGACGATAGCAGTCGCCCTAATCAAACATAATACACCGAAGTGGGCGAGTATACCTGTTCAAAAAATAAAGCGAAGAGCGTAATTTGTTATTTTGCGCTAGCGCGTGATGAAATATGTATAAAACCCTTCCGTACCGTCAAAAATGGTAGTAATTCGTAAAGTGGAGGGAGAATGGGTATGTATACTGGGAAGATTCGTCAAATCCTATTGCTGACAGACGGATGCTCCAATCAAGGAGAAGATCCGATTGCGATGGCAGCACTTGCTAAAGAGCAAGGAATCACCGTTAATGTTATTGGGGTAATGGAACAGGATGTCATTGATGAAAAGGGTATGACTGAGATTGATGGAATAGCCTTGTCTGGCGGTGGTGTCAGCCAGATTGTTTATGCACAGCAACTCTCACAGACGGTGCAGATGGTAACGAAAAAAGCGATGACACAAACCATTCAGGGAGTGGTCAATCGTGAACTGCAGCAAATTCTTGGCCGTTCGCAAACAATGGAAGACCTTCCGCCTGAAAAAAGAGGGGAGGTAATGGAGGTAGTCGATGAGCTCGGGGAAACTGTCGAATTAGAGGTGTTGATTCTTGTCGACACAAGCGCGAGTATGAAGCATAAGCTACCAACCGTTAAAGAGGCGCTATTAGACCTTTCTTTAAGCCTGAATTCCCGCTCAGGGGAAAACCAGTTCTCTGTCTTTGTATTTCCCGGGAAAAAGAATGATGTCGAAAAAATACTGGATTGGACACCAAAACTACAATCTTTGACAAGTATCTTCCCGCAATTAACAACAGGCGGGATAACTCCAACAGGACCAGCCTTACGTGCTGCTTTATCTTCATTCAGTTCAAAACGTTCATTAAGGAGCCTCCTGTCACGTGATGATGAATCATTCCTTGAAGAGTCTATGTAAAGTTAGCCCTGGAACAGTCCTCACTGGCAAATGGCATTCAAACAAATATACTATTCTGAAGGAACTAGGGTTTGGTGCAAACGGAATTGTCTACCTTGCGAAGTATAAAAATACTCATGTTGCTTTGAAAATGAGTGATAATGGAATGTCAATTACATCCGAGGTGAATGTTTTAAAATCGTTTGCGAAGGTCCAAGGGTCAGCCCTCGGGCCTTCTTTAATTGACGTCGATGATTGGAAGAGCAGCCGTGGTCAAATATCGTTTTATGTAATGGAATATATCCAAGGACCCGATTTATTAACCTTTATTCAACAAAAGGGGAAATCGTGGATGCCGGTTTTATTTTTGCAGTTGTTAAATGACTTAAATAAGCTCCATGAGAATGGGTGGGTATTCGGGGATTTAAAGCCAGAAAACTTAATCATCACGGGTCCAACACCAAGAATCAGGTGTATCGATGTTGGCGGAACCACAATACAAGGCAGAGCAATTAAGGAGTTTACCGAATTCTATGATAGAGGGTACTGGGGGCTTGGGACAAGGAAGGCAGATCCTGCTTACGACTTGTTTGCAGTCGCGATGATCATAATAAACACGGCCTATCCCAAACGCTTTAATAGGGCAGCAGGCGGTATTTCCCAGCTCAGAGAATCGATTCGGCTCCAAAAAGACTTGTTGCCTCTGGAAAAGCTAATTGTTAAAGCACTTCAAGGGCATTACCTCAATGCATTGGAAATGCGAGCCGATTTACTATTATTAGTAATGGATAAAAAGAATACCAATACACCCCAGAAGGCAGCAACTACGCTAAAATCTGGTCAAAATGGCGCAAACCAGAAGGTAAGCAGTCCAAGAACAAGGCATCATTACCGAAAAAGCAAGAAAAAAAGCCGATGGATGGAAACAATACTAATTACTGTTGTTATTTCTCTTTTATACATCTTGTATATATTTCAAAAATTAATTTAACGTTTGAAACTATTTCGAATTCTAATCGTAGTAATTATAAGAAGGGGTTTAGTGCAAATTAAATCTCTTCATTTTTATAGGCTTAGTTTTTGATACTTTAATGATAAAAGTGGTAAGCTAATATTACTTAAGCACTATTGAAGACAGAATTTAAATTAAGGAAGAGAGCAAAATGTTTGAAGAAAAAGTAGCAGCCTTTCTTAATCGCCATTCATTTTCGTTAAAGGATAAACAAATGGTGATTGGTGTCTCAGGAGGTCCAGACTCACTAGCATTGCTACACTACCTTTGGAGGCAACAGGAAAAGGAAAACTTATCAATTGCAGTGGCACATGTTGATCATATGTTTCGGGGACAAGAATCACTGGAAGATGGCCTTTTTGTAAAGTCCCTTTGTGATCAGTACAATATTCCATTTGAAATGAAACGTATTAATGTCCCTGAGCTAATTGAGCGAACAAAGAAAAGTTCTCAAACGGCAGCTCGGGAGGCAAGATATGATTTTTATGATTCAGTAATGATAAAGTACAGATTTCCTTACTTAGCTCTCGGTCATCATGGAGATGATCAAATGGAGACGATTTTGATGCGATTAACAAGGGGAAGTTCCGGTACAGCCAGAGCAGGTATTCCTTTCTTACGTACTTTTGGTAATGGATTTCTTTTTCGCCCCTTTCTGCCATTAACAAAGGCAGAGATTGAGGACTATTGTAAGAGGAACCATTTAACTCCAAGGCGAGACCCGAGTAATGATAAAAGTACATACACCAGGAATCGGTTCAGGAAAGAAGTAATCCCTTTTTTAAAGTCAGAAAATCAGCAGGTTCACGAACATTTCCAACGGTTTAGCGAGGAACTGCAAAGGGATGAATTATTTCTTCAGGAATTAACTATCCAAGAAATGAATAAAGTAATGGAAAAAAGAGAAAAGAACAAAATTACTATTGACATTACTCGTTTTCTTGAAGTGCCAATACCTTTACAAAGGAGAGGTATTCAACTAATATTAAACTATCTTTACAAAGAAAAGCCTGCATCACTATCTGCTCAACATGTCGACCAAGTTTTTTCCTTAATTCAGCATTCTCATCCATCAGGCATGTTTGACCTTCCTAATGGGTTGAAAATTATTCGCTCCTACTCAAGCTTGTCTTTCCAATTTGACTTAATCGATACCGAAAGCTTCTATTATGAATTGGCAGAACCAGGAATAATTGAACTGCCATCTGGCTGCAGTATCAAAATGGAAAAGTCGGATGGGTACGCGGAGAAAAATGATTGTTATGCCGTGTTTGACGCAAGCGATCTTCAGCTGCCTGTCACAATACGGACAAGGAAACAGGGAGATCGAATGAGCCTGAAAGGTATGACAGGTACAAAAAAGCTTAAAGATATATTTATTGATTGTAAAATTCCATTACAGAATCGGGACACTTGGCCTGTAGTTACTGACGGAAATGGTAGTATTCTTTGGCTTCCTGGTTTAAAAAAATCATCATTTGAAGGTATAAAACACGCATCAAGGAATTACATAATACTCACATATCATACGTAATGATCTACTAGGGGGCACAATTATGATGAAACAGGATATTGAAAAGGTCTTAGTATCAGAAGAAGAGATACAAGAGAAATTAAAGGAATTATCGTTCCAATTAACAGAAGAGTACAAGGATAAATTTCCGCTTGCAATCGGTGTTTTAAAAGGCGCAATGCCATTTATGGCTGACTTATTAAAACGAATGGATTGCTATCTTGAAATGGATTTTATGGATGTTTCAAGCTACGGGAGTGCGTTTGTATCATCAGGAGAAGTGAAAATCCTAAAGGATTTAGATACTTCAGTTGAAGGAAGGGATATCTTAATCATTGAGGATATCATTGACAGTGGCTTAACGCTTAGTTATTTAGTAGACCTATTCCGCTACCGGAAAGCAAAGTCAATCAAGATAGTTACCTTGCTTGATAAACCAACGGGTAGAAAGAGTGCCATTAAAGCAGATTATGTCGGTTTTATTGTCCCAGATGAGTTTGTGGTTGGTTACGGTTTGGATTATCTTGAAAAGTATCGGAACCTTCCATATATTGGTGTTTTAAAACCTGAAGTATATAGCAATAACCTTTAAGTAAAATCTAAAGAAGAAGCATTTCTTCTTTAAATCCCTTGAAAAAAAGCGATAAAAAGTGAAATTATTTGAATTGGCAACATTTTCTATGATACTATTTAAATTAGTTTGTCTATCGCGAGAGGAGGTAAAAGATGAATCGGATATTCCGTAATACCATCTTTTATTTATTGATATTTTTAGTCATAATCGGCGTGGTTAGTTTCTTTAATGGCAGTAACGAGCCTACGGATAATATTTCGTATGATACGTTCGTTTCTGCTTTGGAAAACAATGAGGTAAAATCCTTTTCAATGCAGCCTGAACGTGGAGTTTTTGAGGTCCGTGGACAGTTAGAAAAAGACGATAAAAATTTCATCACTTATATTCCAAACAGTGAGAAAATTCTTGAACGAATTGATCAAGCTGGGTCGAAGGTTGAAGTAATGCCTGCTAAGGAAACAAGTGGCTGGGTAACCTTCTTCACTTCAATTATTCCATTTGTGATTATCTTTATTTTATTTTTCTTCTTATTAAACCAAGCCCAAGGCGGCGGCAGCAAAGTCATGAGCTTTGGTAAAAGCAAAGCAAAGCTTTATAACGATGACAAGAAAAAGGCGCGTTTTAAAGATGTAGCAGGTGCTGATGAAGAGAAACAGGAATTAGTCGAAGTGGTTGAATTCCTAAAAGACCCGCGCAAATTTGCAGAACTTGGTGCTCGTATCCCTAAAGGTGTTCTTCTAGTAGGACCTCCTGGTACAGGTAAAACCTTGCTGGCTCGTGCGGTAGCTGGTGAAGCTGGCGTACCATTCTTCTCAATAAGCGGTTCTGATTTTGTTGAGATGTTTGTTGGTGTCGGAGCATCGCGTGTTCGTGATTTATTTGAAAATGCTAAGAAAAATGCCCCATGTATCATTTTTATTGATGAAATTGATGCGGTAGGCCGTCAGCGTGGAGCTGGTTTAGGCGGAGGTCATGATGAGCGTGAACAAACCTTAAACCAATTACTAGTTGAAATGGATGGATTCGGAGCGAACGAAGGAATCATTATTATCGCTGCAACAAACCGTCCGGACATTCTTGACCCAGCATTGCTGCGTCCAGGTCGTTTCGACCGTCAAATTACTGTGGATCGTCCAGATGTAAATGGTCGTGAAGCTGTTCTTAAAGTACATGCACGGAACAAACCTTTAGATGAAGCTGTAAACTTAAGAAATATCGCTATGCGTACACCAGGTTTTTCTGGTGCAGACTTAGAAAACTTATTGAATGAAGCAGCGTTAGTTGCAGCACGTCAAAATAAGAAAAAAGTCGACATGGAAGATATAGATGAAGCAACGGACAGGGTTATTGCTGGACCTGCGAAAAAGAGCAAGGTCATTTCTAAGAAGGAACGTAATATTGTTGCCTTCCATGAAGGCGGTCATACCGTCATTGGATTAGTGCTTAATGAAGCGGATATGGTTCATAAAGTTACCATCGTACCACGAGGCCAAGCGGGTGGTTATGCCGTTATGCTTCCAAGGGAAGACCGATACTTTATGACTAAACCAGAATTACTTGATAAAATTGTTGGTTTATTGGGTGGGCGCGTAGCAGAAGAGATTGTTTTCGGTGAAGTGAGTACCGGTGCCCATAATGACTTCCAGCGCGCGACAGGTATTGCTCGCAAAATGGTAACAGAATATGGAATGAGTGATAAACTTGGAGTGGGTCAGTTCGGCCAGGCTTCAGGCGGTCAGGTTTTCTTAGGCCGTGACATTCATAATGAACAAAATTATTCTGATGCCATTGCTTATGAAATTGATCTTGAAATCCAACGGATTCTAAAAGACTCTTACGAACGGGCTACGCAGATTCTTACGGAGAACCGTGATAAACTTGACCTTATTGCAAAAACACTTCTTGAGGTTGAGACGCTTAATGCAGAACAAATTGCCTATTTGGTTGAAAATGGCCGTATGCCTGAGACAACAGCCGAATTAGAAAGTGTAACTGTAGATATGGAAAAAACTGATGATGTGAAAGTAACCATCAGTTCAAAGAAAGAAGAAGAGACAGATGATAACCTAACATCTGAAAAAGACAATAAGTAATATTCAATTCAAAAAGAGTGCTTCCATGAAGCACTCTTTTTTCACGATTTTATTTGATTATGGTATGATATTTTCAGTGTAAAAAAAGAAGGCTCTTTTCGTAAAGATTGTTGTAATAACCCAAAAGCCGGTTTTTACATTTAAATAGCTATTTGGCACTTCGAATAAAGTTTGCAAGCTCTATTCTCTAAAGAAATTAGCTTTATATACGTGAAAATAGCTGAAAATACCATTATTCCGATATAAATAGCAACAAAGTTTGAGAAAAGAGCTATAAAGAAAAATCAGAAAAGCGGTGACGTATGATTTTCGTATTTGATGTGGGTAATACCAATACTGTTTTAGGTGTCTATGATGGTGACGAACTTAAATATCATTGGCGTGTAGAAACCAACCGGAACCGTACAGAAGATGAATTTGGTATGGTGGTTAAATCTTTATTTGATGCTTCCGGACTTTCTTTTTCATCAATAGATGGCATTATTATTTCTTCTGTTGTACCTCCTATTATGTTTGCGTTAGAAAGAATGTGTAAAAAATATTTCAAGCTTACTCCGCTTATTGTCGGTCCCGGCATGAAAACGGGGCTTAATATTAAATATGAAAATCCGCGTGAGGTTGGTGCAGACAGGATTGTTAATGCAGTTGCAGCGATTCATGAATATGGAAGCCCGCTGATAATCGTAGATTTTGGAACGGCAACAACATACTGCTATGTCAATGAACAGCGGCAGTATATGGGTGGTGCGATTGCTCCCGGTATAGGGATATCCACGGAAGCACTCTATTCGAAGGCGGCTAAGCTGCCAAGAATTGAAATCACTCGTCCAGAGGGTGTGATTGGAAAAAATACGGTATCAGCGATGCAAGCTGGAATTGTATATGGGTATGTAGGACAGGTTGAGGGTATTGTGAAACGAATGATTGATCATAGCGAACAAAGACCAAAAGTGATTGCCACGGGAGGACTATCAGCATTAATCGCTCAGGAGTCTACAATTATTGATATTGTTGATCCGTTTTTAACTTTAAAAGGATTACAACTTATCTATAAACGAAACATGGATACTATAAGAAAGAACAGCTAGAAAGGAGCTACATAATGAATGATTACTTAGTGAAGGCATTAGCATTTGACGGTCAAGTCAGAGCATATGCTGTTTGTACAACTGAGATTGTAAAAGAAGCACAACAGCGTCACCAAACATGGAGGACGGCTTCCGCTGCCCTAGGTCGGTCACTTACTGCTGGAGTAATGATGGGGGCTATGTTAAAAGGGGAAGACAAGCTAACCATAAAAATAGATGGCGGCGGCCCGATAGGTGTTATTCTTGTAGATAGTAATGCAAAGGGTGAGGTCAGGGGATATGTAAGCAATCCTCAAGTTGATTTTGAGGCAAATGAGCATGGAAAGCTGGATGTCAAACGCGCTGTTGGCACGGAGGGGTCATTGACTGTGGTAAAAGATGTTGGACTTCGTGACTTTTTTACAGGTTTGGTCCCAATTGTTTCAGGTGAATTAGGGGAAGATTTCACTTATTACTTTGCCACCTCTGAGCAAGTACCTTCTTCGGTGGGGGTTGGCGTCCTTGTTAATCCAGATGATACAATTCTGGCGGCAGGCGGGTTTATTTTTCAGTTAATGCCAGGAATTGAAGATGAAACAATAACAATAGTGGAAGAGCGATTAAAGACTATACCACCTATTTCCAAACTAATTCAGCAAGGATTAACCCCTGAAGAGATATTAGATGAGCTATTTGGAGAGGGAAAAGTAAATGTACTGGAAACGATGCCAGTTATATTCAAATGCATTTGTTCAAGAGAACGGTTCGCAAGTGCAATTATCAGCTTAGGAACGGCTGAGATTGATGACATGATTATTGAGGATGGGCAAGCCGAGGCACATTGTCATTTCTGTAATGAAAAGTATCTATTCTTGAAAGATGAACTTGAAGAGTTAAAGAATGAAGCAAAATAGTATATATTGGAGGAGGAATCGTGAGGAGAAACCAGCTATGGATAGTGATCGCAGCTTTAATTATACTGAACTGTATTACGGTTGCCTATTTCCTGTCAAAGGTGAATGGATCTGCGATAAGCGAAGAAGTTGTTGCCCAGGTTGGCAAAAATAAAATTTCGAGGCAAGAATGGCTAAATGAGCTAGAGACAAGGTATGGAAAAGATGTCCTTAAAGATATGATTGATCAGCAGGTAATCGAAGAAATGGCTGCTAAATATAAGATTAAGGTCTCGGAAGAAGATATTGACCGAGAATATAGAATCCTGCAAACTACTTATAGTTCTCCGGGAGAAAATAAACTCACCTCCAAAAAGAGGTGGAAGGAACATATCCGAAACAGCCTGTTGCAGGAGGAGATTTTAACGAGAGATGTCGTTATTTCAGATAAAGAGCTGAAAAGTTATTATGAAGACAATAAAAAGCTTTTTAGTGTACCAACGGCCTATCATTTATCACATATTATTGTTAAGACACAAGCTGAGGCTAAAAAGGCTGTAACTGAATTATCACAAGGTTCTAGTTTCTCTGCACTTGCAATGGAGCGCTCAATTGAGGAGTTTTCTGCGAATGAGGGCGGAAATATTGGTTATATTATTGATGGCGAAGATCGTTTTCCAGCTGAATATATTCAAACGGCAGAGAAACTAAAAAAAGGGGAGTTTAGTGAGCCGATTAAAGTGGACGAAGGTTATGCTGTAATAAAGCTCGAGAAGGAAGTTGAGGGGAAAAACTATTCCTTTAAGGATGTTAAGCAGCAAATTCGACGTGAAATTGCTCTTGAACAAATGAAAACCCCCACTTCAGTTGATGCATTTTGGGAAGAAGCAAAAGTTGAATGGTTTTATGGAAAGGAAAAAGAAAATTAATCTAGCACAGATATTATCGTCTGTGCTTTTGTTTTTTTATGACGATTTTTACTGGTAAAAAAACACAGAAAAATGATTGACAAAATAACTGATTAGCTGTTACATTTACTATAATACCTATAAAATTACTCGGAATAAGGGGTGGCTATTAATGGTTCGTGTTGCAAATTCAGTTGCCGAATTAGTCGGTCAAACACCTATTGTCAAGTTAAACAGATTAGTTGATGAAAATAGTGCAGAGGTCTATCTAAAACTTGAATACTTTAACCCTGGAAGCAGTGTAAAGGATCGTATTGCTTTAGCGATGATCGAATCTGCAGAAGAGAAGGGGCTAATAAAGCCTGGTATTGATACAATTGTTGAACCTACAAGTGGAAATACTGGAATTGGTTTAGCGATGATTGCTGCAGCAAAGGGATACAAAGCCGTTTTTGTTATGCCAGACACGATGAGTTTGGAAAGAAGGAACCTGCTTCGTGCCTATGGAGCAGAGCTAGTATTGACTCCAGGTCCTGAAGGAATGAAAGGTGCTATTGCTAAAGCAGAGGCACTAGTTGCCGAGAACGGTTATTATATGCCTCAACAATTCAATAATGAAGCAAATCCTGAGGTTCATCGCAGAACGACAGGCAAAGAAATTGTTGAGCAAATGGATCAGCTTGATGGGTTTGTTTCTGGAATCGGTACTGGCGGAACCATCACTGGTGCTGGTCAAGTTATTCGCGAAAAATTTCCAAATGTAAAGATTTATGCAGTTGAACCGACGGATTCAGCGGTTTTATCAGGCGGTAAACCAGGTCCGCACAAGATTCAAGGAATCGGCGCTGGTTTTGTACCAAATGTTTTAAACACTGCAATCTATGATGAAGTAGTTCAAGTTGCAAATGAAGAGGCGTTTGAAGCCTCGCGTCGTGCAGCAAAGGAAGAAGGTATCCTTGGTGGGATTTCTTCAGGAGCAGCTATTCATGCAGCATTAAAAGTTGCTAAGGAACTAGGAAAAGGTAAAAAGGTACTTGCAATTCTCCCAGATAACGGCGAACGCTATTTAAGTACAGCGCTATATCAATTTGAAGATTAATAATACCAAGAGGCGGTGGCGGATAGCTATCGCTTTTTTTTGCATTAAAAATGATACTTCTAGTATGATGGAATGAGTAAATAATTTGTAACGGCTGTATAGGAGGAATTATCATGCAAGCTAACATCAAGTGTGGACAACATACATTAGAGTTAGGGAAGAAAACCATTGTGATGGGGATATTAAATACCACACCGGATTCTTTTTCAGATGGCGGGAAATATATTGAACTTGAAAGAGCTGTAAAACATGCGATAGAAATGGTTGAAAGTGGAGCTGATATCATTGATATTGGCGGTGAGTCAACACGGCCAGGTTTTGCTACAGTTTCTGTAGAGGAAGAGCTTCAACGGGTGATACCTATCATCAAGGCCATTTCACAGCAAGTCAATGTCCCGATCTCAATTGATACATATAAGGCAGAGGTTGCAAAACAGGCGTTGGATGCGGGTGCTCATATTATTAATGATATATGGGGCGCAAAGGCAGATGAAAATATGGCGAAGGTTGCTGCTGAATATGAGGCACCCATTATATTAATGCATAATCGACAGAACCGGGATTATCATTTATTCTTAAGAGATGTATTTAATGATTTATATGAAAGCATCGCCATCGTCAAAAAGGTAGGAGTAAAAGATGCCAACATAATATTAGACCCTGGAATTGGTTTTGCTAAGGATTATCATGAAAATATTCTTATGATGCAAAGCTTAGACAAGCTTACAGCCCTAGGATATCCAGTCCTATTAGGAACATCAAGAAAGTCTATGATTGGAGAGGCTCTTAATCTGCCAGCAGGCGAAAGAATGGAAGGTACCGGTGCAACCGTTTGTTATGGTATCCAACAGGGATGTCAAATCATCCGCGTTCACGATGTGAAAGAAATGAGCAGAATGGCAAAAATGATGGATGCGTTAATGGGAAAGGATGAAATGATTGGATAAAATATATGTTAACAAGATGGAGTTTTATGGCTATCATGGCGTCTTTCCTGAGGAAACCCGATTAGGACAGAGATTTATCATTGATTTAACCGCTCAAGTTGATTTAAAAAAAGCAGGGGAAACGGATGAACTAGAGCATTCAGTGAATTATGGCGAAATTTTCCGTGTGTGTAAAGAGGTTGTCGAGGGAGCACCGTTTAAGTTAGTAGAGGCTGTGGCTGAAAAAATCGCTAAAGAGATATTGCAACAATTTTCACTCGTATCCGAAACAACCGTTAAAGTAATAAAACCAGATCCGCCAATCCCTGGTCACTATCAATCTGTAGCTGTAGAAATTACAAGGAGAAGGTAAAAGTGGAAAATCAAGCATTTATTTCTCTGGGCTCTAATATAGGAAACCGTTATGATTATTTAAGAAATGCAATTCAACGGTTAACCAATTATCCTGAAATCGACTTGGTAAATTGCTCCTCTGTTTATGAAACAGACCCTGTTGGATATGAAGACCAAGATTTATTTTTAAATATGGTAATTCAAGTGGCAACAGTCTGGAGCGCGGATAAATTACTTGATATTTGTTTAAAAACAGAACTAGAACTTGGAAGAAAAAGGGATATTAGGTGGGGGCCGCGAACAATAGACCTTGACATTCTCCTTTATAACCAAGAAAATATTACATCAGAGACGCTCATTGTCCCGCATCCCCGGATGCTTGAGAGGCCATTTGTGATGATTCCTCTCTTGGAGATTTGTCCTGACATCACCTTTCATGGAGCAACATGTAGTGAATTACCAAAAAGTGAAGGAGTCCGAATATGGAAGCTGAAAAATGGGGAAGACGTATTCGAGCCTATCGGAAGCTAAAAGGTTACACACAAGAAAGCTTTTCGAAGGAACTGGGTGTATCAGTATCAATAATAGGAGAGATTGAAAGAGGTAATCGTCTGGCAACAGGAGATTTACTTCAGAAAATTGGTCAAACCTTAAATATAAGCTTAGAAGAGTTAGCGCCATCAGAAGAATAAAAGGAATGGGGGGATTAGAGATGTTAAAAATCGGCGATATTGAATTGAAAAACCAAGTAGTGCTAGCACCGATGGCCGGTATTTGCAACTCCGCATTCCGTTTGACGGTAAAAGAGTTCGGTGCTGGCTTAGTCTGTGCAGAAATGGTAAGTGATAAAGGGATTGTCCTTAAAAATGCAAAGACGATGAATATGCTTTATATTGATGAGGCTGAAAAACCGCTAAGCCTGCAAATCTTTGGCGGGGAAAAGGAAACACTAGTTGAAGCCGCTCAGTTTGTTGATCGAAATACTAATGCAGATATTATTGATATCAATATGGGTTGCCCAGTACCAAAAATCACTAAATGTGATGCAGGGGCAAAGTGGCTGCTAGACCCTAATAAGATCTATGAAATGGTATCAGCGGTTGTTGAGGCAGTTGATAAACCAGTAACCGTAAAAATGCGGATGGGCTGGGATGAAAAACATATATATGCTGTTAAGAATGCACAAGCAATCGAACGAGCTGGAGGTAAGGCTGTTTCCCTGCATGGCCGTACACGGGTCCAAATGTATGAGGGCACAGCAAACTGGGATATCATTAAAGAAGTAAAGCAATCTGTGAATATCCCAATTATCGGGAATGGTGATGTACAAACACCGCAGGATGCAAAACGAATGCTAGAAGAAACAGGCTGTGATGGTGTGATGATTGGCAGAGCGGCCTTGGGTAACCCTTGGATGATTTATCGTACAGTTCAATTCCTTGAAACTGGAAAACTAATGGGAGAGCCATCTGTTCGCGAAAAAATGGATGTGTGTATTTTACATTTGGATCGCTTAATCGCGCTCAAAAACGAAAATGTTGCGGTCCGAGAGATGCGCAAACACGCTGCTTGGTATTTAAAAGGGGTTCGTGGAAATGCGAAAGTTAGAAATGGTATTAATGAATGTGAAACGCGTGACCATTTGGTTTCCCTATTAAATAGCATGGTTCAAGAGTTAGATGAAGTGCAAAGTCAGGTTACTGTAGGATAATTTTTATTTATTCTGGAAGCTGCTGGTGGTAAACTGGCAGTTTTTATATATATTTAATCTTTTTTGATGTCTGAATTACTGAGTTTGTGTAAAATAATAAAGTATGTAGCAATGTAACGATTGCAAACTCGTAAATGCATTTACATAATAAGTATTAATTGGAGTTGATTTAAGCATGAGTCAGGAAGATTTAAACGACCAGTTTATGGTCAGACGTGAAAAAATGAATACGATGCGTGAAAACGGATTAGATCCGTTCGGAAAACGATTTGACCGTACGAACAATATTAAAGAATTAATCGAGCAGTACGGAGAATTAGAAAAAGAAGACCTAGAAGCAAAAAACGTTTCTGTTGCACTTGCTGGCAGAATGATGACGAAACGCGGAAAAGGGAAAGCTGGATTCGCTAATATTCAAGATCTTACTGGACAAATCCAAGTTTATGTTCGTCAGGACGCAATTGGTGAGGAATCCTATAAGGTTTTTGATTCCTCTGATTTAGGTGACATCATTGGTGTTGAGGGAACTCTCTTTAAAACAAAGGTAGGAGAACTGTCTGTAAAGGTACAAAACTATGTATTCCTTACAAAGGCACTTCGTCCGTTACCTGATAAATTCCACGGGCTTAAAGATGTAGAGCAGCGCTATCGTCAACGTTACCTGGATTTAATTGTCAGTCAAGAAAGCAAGGAAACATTTATTACTCGTTCGAAGATTATTCAATCAATGCGTCGCTATTTAGATGATCACGGGTATTTAGAAGTAGAAACGCCGATGATGCATGCGATTGCAGGTGGGGCTTCTGCAAGACCGTTTACTACGCATCATAATGCGCTTGATATGCCGTTATTTATGCGTATTGCCATTGAACTTCACTTAAAAAGGCTTATTGTTGGCGGCCTGGAAAAGGTTTATGAAATTGGCAGGGTATTCAGGAATGAGGGAGTCTCTACACGTCACAATCCCGAATTTACGATGATTGAGTTGTATGAGGCATATGCGGACTATCGTGACATTATGAGTCTGACAGAAAACTTGGTTGCCCATATTGCTCAGGAGGTATTGGGAACAACTACTATCCAATACGGTGAGTATGAGGTAGACCTTAAACCAGAATGGAAAAGACTTCATATGGTTGATGCGATTAAAGAATACACAGGCGTGGACTTCTGGAGGGAAATGAGCGTTGAAGAAGCTCGTGAATTGGCAAAGGAACATGGTGTTGAAATCAAAGATAGTATGCTTTATGGGCATATTGTTAATGAGTTTTTTGAGCAAAAAATCGAGGATAAACTAATTCAACCGACATTTATTTATGGTCACCCAGTTGAAATCTCACCTTTAGCAAAGAAAAATGATGAGGATCCAAGATTTACTGACCGCTTTGAATTGTTTATCGTTGCCCGTGAGCATGCGAATGCATTTACAGAATTAAATGATCCAATTGATCAAAGAGAACGTTTTGAAGAGCAATTAAAAGAACGTGAACAAGGAAATGATGAAGCACATATGATGGACGATGACTTTGTTGAAGCATTGGAATATGGAATGCCGCCAACAGGCGGATTGGGAATTGGAATTGACCGCATTGTTATGCTGTTAACAAACTCACCATCCATTCGTGATGTTCTCTTATTCCCGTTAATGCGTCATCGTTAATATCTATGTTAAAAGGCACTGTTCATCCAGTGCTTTTTATTTTGAATATTATTATTTTAATATATTGGATAAAAGGACAAAAAAACTATTGCACGGCTAATTAAATGGTGGTATATTAATATCTGTTGTTGCGAAACAATAAGTTATCGAGAAAATAAAGTTTTAAAAAGTTATTGACTTTCTATTAATAACTTGGTAAGATTACAAAGTCGCTTTAAGGCGATGAAGAAATAATTGATCTTTGAAAACTAAACAAACAAGAACGTCAACAAACAAAATTTTTAACTTCTATATGAAGTTAAGCCAACGTAACAAAATGAGCTAATCAACTTTCTTGGAGAGTTTGATCCTGGCTCAGGACGAACGCTGGCGGCGTGCCTAATACATGCAAGTCGAGCGAATCTTTAGGAGCTTGCTCCTAAAGGTTAGCGGCGGACGGGTGAGTAACACGTGGGCAACCTGCCTATAAGACTGGGATAACTTCGGGAAACCGGAGCTAATACTGGATAATCCTTTTCCTCTCATGAGGGAAAGCTGAAAGACGGTTTCGGCTGTCACTTATAGATGGGCCCGCGGCGCATTAGCTAGTTGGTGAGGTAATGGCTCACCAAGGCAACGATGCGTAGCCGACCTGAGAGGGTGATCGGCCACACTGGGACTGAGACACGGCCCAGACTCCTACGGGAGGCAGCAGTAGGGAATCTTCCGCAATGGACGAAAGTCTGACGGAGCAACGCCGCGTGAACGATGAAGGCCTTCGGGTCGTAAAGTTCTGTTGTTAGGGAAGAACAAGTATCGGAGTAACTGCCGGTACCTTGACGGTACCTAACCAGAAAGCCACGGCTAACTACGTGCCAGCAGCCGCGGTAATACGTAGGTGGCAAGCGTTGTCCGGAATTATTGGGCGTAAAGCGCGCGCAGGCGGTCTCTTAAGTCTGATGTGAAAGCCCACGGCTCAACCGTGGAGGGTCATTGGAAACTGGGGGACTTGAGTGCAGAAGAGGAAAGCGGAATTCCACGTGTAGCGGTGAAATGCGTAGAGATGTGGAGGAACACCAGTGGCGAAGGCGGCTTTCTGGTCTGTAACTGACGCTGAGGCGCGAAAGCGTGGGGAGCAAACAGGATTAGATACCCTGGTAGTCCACGCCGTAAACGATGAGTGCTAAGTGTTAGAGGGTTTCCGCCCTTTAGTGCTGCAGCTAACGCATTAAGCACTCCGCCTGGGGAGTACGGCCGCAAGGCTGAAACTCAAAGGAATTGACGGGGGCCCGCACAAGCGGTGGAGCATGTGGTTTAATTCGAAGCAACGCGAAGAACCTTACCAGGTCTTGACATCCTCTGACACTCCTAGAGATAGGACGTTCCCCTTCGGGGGACAGAGTGACAGGTGGTGCATGGTTGTCGTCAGCTCGTGTCGTGAGATGTTGGGTTAAGTCCCGCAACGAGCGCAACCCTTGATCTTAGTTGCCAGCATTCAGTTGGGCACTCTAAGGTGACTGCCGGTGACAAACCGGAGGAAGGTGGGGATGACGTCAAATCATCATGCCCCTTATGACCTGGGCTACACACGTGCTACAATGGGTGGTACAAAGGGCTGCAAAACCGCAAGGTTAAGCGAATCCCATAAAACCACTCTCAGTTCGGATTGTAGGCTGCAACTCGCCTACATGAAGCTGGAATCGCTAGTAATCGCGGATCAGCATGCCGCGGTGAATACGTTCCCGGGCCTTGTACACACCGCCCGTCACACCACGAGAGTTTGTAACACCCGAAGTCGGTGGGGTAACCGCAAGGAGCCAGCCGCCTAAGGTGGGACAGATGATTGGGGTGAAGTCGTAACAAGGTAGCCGTATCGGAAGGTGCGGCTGGATCACCTCCTTTCTAAGGAATATCCTGTCTTAAGTGACAGATAACTGTTGATGTACTCTTGTTTGTTTAGTTTTGAGAGATCAAACTCTCAAAGCTTTTTTTATTCGTTCCTTGAAAACTAGATAATCGTAAGAAGAAGCAATAGTAAAACCAAGTAATTGCCATTTAGCAAGTCGTTTCTTTTTAGTAAGAAACAAAACCTTTCAGGTTAAGTTAGAAAGGGCGCACGGTGAATGCCTTGGCACTAGGAGCCGATGAAGGACGGGACTAACACCGATATGCTTCGGGGAGCTGTAAGTAAGCTTTGATCCGGAGATTTCCGAATGGGGGAACCCACTGTTCGTAATGGAGCAGTATCTTTACCTGAATACATAGGGTATGGAAGGCAGACCCGGGGAACTGAAACATCTAAGTACCCGGAGGAAGAGAAAGCAAACGCGATTCCCTGAGTAGCGGCGAGCGAAACGGGATATAGCCCAAACCAAGAGGCTTGCCTCTTGGGGTTGTAGGACACTCAACATGGAGTTACAAAGGAACGGGGTAGATGAAGCGACCTGGAAAGGTCCGTCAGAGAAGGTAAAAACCCTGTAGTCGAAACTTCGTTCCCTCCTGAGTGGATCCTGAGTACGGCCGGACACGAGAAATCCGGTCGGAAGCTGGGAGGACCATCTCCCAAGGCTAAATACTCCCTAGTGACCGATAGTGAACCAGTACCGTGAGGGAAAGGTGAAAAGCACCCCGGAAGGGGAGTGAAACAGATCCTGAAACCGTGTGCCTACAAGTAGTCAGAGCCCGTTCATGGGTGATGGCGTGCCTTTTGTAGAATGAACCGGCGAGTTACGATTACATGCAAGGTTAAGTTGATAAGACGGAGCCGCAGCGAAAGCGAGTCTGAATAGGGCGTTTTTAGTATGTGGTCGTAGACCCGAAACCAGGTGATCTACCCATGTCCAGGGTGAAGTCCAGGTAACACTGGATGGAGGCCCGAACCCACGCACGTTGAAAAGTGCGGGGATGAGGTGTGGGTAGCGGAGAAATTCCAATCGAACCTGGAGATAGCTGGTTCTCTCCGAAATAGCTTTAGGGCTAGCCTCACGTTGTAAGAGTCTTGGAGGTAGAGCACTGTTTGGACTAGGGGCCCTCATCGGGTTACCGAATTCAGACAAACTCCGAATGCCAAAGACTTATCCGTGGGAGTCAGACTGCGAGTGATAAGATCCGTAGTCAAAAGGGAAACAGCCCAGACCACCAGCTAAGGTCCCCAAGTTTACGTTAAGTGGAAAAGGATGTGGAGTTGCTTAGACAACCAGGATGTTGGCTTAGAAGCAGCCACCATTTAAAGAGTGCGTAATAGCTCACTGGTCGAGTGACTCTGCGCCGAAAATGTACCGGGGCTAAACGTAACACCGAAGCTGTGGATTGACACCATTAGGTGTCAGTGGTAGGAGAGCGTTCTAAGGGCGTTGAAGCTAGACCGTAAGGACTGGTGGAGCGCTTAGAAGTGAGAATGCCGGTATGAGTAGCGAAAGATGGGTGAGAATCCCATCCACCGTATGCCTAAGGTTTCCTGAGGAAGGCTCGTCCTCTCAGGGTTAGTCGGGACCTAAGCCGAGGCCGAAAGGCGTAGGCGATGGACAACAGGTTGATATTCCTGTACCACCTCTTTATCGTTTGAGTGATGGGGGGACGCAGGAGGATAGGGTAAGCGCGCTGTTGGATATGCGCGTCTAAGCAGGTAGGCTGAGAAGTAGGAAAATCCGCTTCTCGTGAAGGCTGAGCTGTGATAGCGAGGGAAATATAGTACCGAAGTTCCTGATTCCACACTGCCAAGAAAAGCCTCTAGCGAGATAAAAGGTGCCCGTACCGCAAACCGACACAGGTAGGCGAGGAGAGAATCCTAAGGTGAGCGAGAGAACTCTCGTTAAGGAACTCGGCAAAATGACCCCGTAACTTCGGGAGAAGGGGTGCTCTTTGGGGTGAATAGCCTCGAAGAGCCGCAGTGAATAGGCCCAGGCGACTGTTTAGCAAAAACACAGGTCTCTGCGAAGCCGCAAGGCGAAGTATAGGGGCTGACGCCTGCCCGGTGCTGGAAGGTTAAGAGGAGGGGTTAGCGCAAGCGAAGCTCTGAATTGAAGCCCCAGTAAACGGCGGCCGTAACTATAACGGTCCTAAGGTAGCGAAATTCCTTGTCGGGTAAGTTCCGACCCGCACGAAAGGCGTAACGATCTGGGCACTGTCTCAACGAGAGACTCGGTGAAATTATAGTACCTGTGAAGATGCAGGTTACCCGCGACAGGACGGAAAGACCCCGTGGAGCTTTACTGTAGCCTGATATTGAATTTTGGTATAGCTTGTACAGGATAGGTAGGAGCCTGAGAAGCCGGAGCGCTAGCTTCGGTGGAGGCGTCGGTGGGATACTACCCTGGCTGTATTGAAATTCTAACCCGCACCCCTTATCGGGGTGGGAGACAGTGTCAGGTGGGCAGTTTGACTGGGGCGGTCGCCTCCTAAAGAGTAACGGAGGCGCCCAAAGGTTCCCTCAGAATGGTTGGAAATCATTCGCAGAGTGTAAAGGCACAAGGGAGCTTGACTGCGAGACCTACAAGTCGAGCAGGGACGAAAGTCGGGCTTAGTGATCCGGTGGTTCCGCATGGAAGGGCCATCGCTCAACGGATAAAAGCTACCCCGGGGATAACAGGCTTATCTCCCCCAAGAGTCCACATCGACGGGGAGGTTTGGCACCTCGATGTCGGCTCATCGCATCCTGGGGCTGTAGTCGGTCCCAAGGGTTGGGCTGTTCGCCCATTAAAGCGGTACGCGAGCTGGGTTCAGAACGTCGTGAGACAGTTCGGTCCCTATCCGTCGTGGGCGCAGGAAATTTGAGAGGAGCTGTCCTTAGTACGAGAGGACCGGGATGGACGCACCGCTGGTGTACCAGTTGTCTTGCCAAAGGCATCGCTGGGTAGCTATGTGCGGACGGGATAAGTGCTGAAAGCATCTAAGCATGAAGCCCCCCTCAAGATGAGATTTCCCATAGCGTCAAGCTAGTAAGAACCCTGAAAGATGATCAGGTTGATAGGTCAGAGGTGGAAGCACGGTGACGTGTGGAGCTGACTGATACTAATCGTTCGAGGACTTAACCATATTTAAAAGGCGAACTTGTTTTACTTTCTTCTTCAAGCATTATCTAGTTTTGAGGGAATGAAAATTTTCTCTAAATAAATAGTCTGGTAATTATGGCGAGAAGGCCACACCCGTTCCCATACCGAACACGGAAGTTAAGCTTCTCAGCGCCGATGGTAGTTGGGGCAGGCGCCCCTGTGAGAGTAGGACGTTGCCAGGCTGTTTTATAACGTGGAGGATTAGCTCAGCTGGGAGAGCATCTGCCTTACAAGCAGAGGGTCGGCGGTTCGAGCCCGTCATCCTCCACCATGATTTTTTCACAAAGTGAAAATAATCTTCATCATGTGCCGGGGTAGCTCAATTGGTAGAGCAACTGACTTGTAATCAGTAGGTTGGGGGTTCAAGTCCTCTCGCCGGCACCTTTTTTTGAGCATCTGACTTTAGGTAATAAAAGATTAAGAAACAATTTAAAGTTTCGAGCCATTAGCTCAGTTGGTAGAGCATCTGACTTTTAATCAGAGGGTCGAAGGTTCGAATCCTTCATGGCTCACCAAAGTTTTTTGCGTTAGCAAAATAACTTTCAATATGCGGGTGTGGCGGAATTGGCAGACGCACCAGACTTAGGATCTGGCGCCGCAAGGCGTGGGGGTTCGACTCCCTTCACCCGCACCAATTTTTATTCTTAATAAAGATTTATTAAACGCGGAAGTAGTTCAGTGGTAGAACATCACCTTGCCAAGGTGGGGGTCGCGGGTTCGAATCCCGTCTTCCGCTCCAAATATCGCCGGGGTGGCGGAACTGGCAGACGCACAGGACTTAAAATCCTGCGGTAGGTGACTACCGTACCGGTTCGATTCCGGTCCTCGGCACCAAGGTTTTTTACGACAGTAAAATAACCAAGTTTTTTGCTAAGCAAAAAACATTCAAGTAATATGCGCCCGTAGCTCAATTGGATAGAGCATCTGACTACGAATCAGAAGGTTGTAGGTTCGACTCCCGCCGGGCGCATTGTTTTTCTTTCGGGAAGTAGCTCAGCTTGGTAGAGCACTTGGTTTGGGACCAAGGGGTCGCAGGTTCGAATCCTGTCTTCCCGACCATCATCTTTAATTTCATGGGGCCTTAGCTCAGCTGGGAGAGCGCCTGCCTTGCACGCAGGAGGTCAGCGGTTCGATCCCGCTAGGCTCCACCAATAAATTTTTGAAAATAATATGTTGACAAATTGCTATAAGATTTGTTATCATATTAAAGTCGCTAACACGATATTGTATTGATCTTTGAAAACTAAACAAACAAGAACGTCAACAAACAATATTTTTAACTTCTATATGAAGTTAAGCCAACGTAACAAAATGAGCTAATCAACTTTCTTGGAGAGTTTGATCCTGGCTCAGGACGAACGCTGGCGGCGTGCCTAATACATGCAAGTCGAGCGAATCTTTAGGAGCTTGCTCCTAAAGGTTAGCGGCGGACGGGTGAGTAACACGTGGGCAACCTGCCTATAAGACTGGGATAACTTCGGGAAACCGGAGCTAATACTGGATAATCCTTTTCCTCTCATGAGGGAAAGCTGAAAGACGGTTTCGGCTGTCACTTATAGATGGGCCCGCGGCGCATTAGCTAGTTGGTGAGGTAATGGCTCACCAAGGCAACGATGCGTAGCCGACCTGAGAGGGTGATCGGCCACACTGGGACTGAGACACGGCCCAGACTCCTACGGGAGGCAGCAGTAGGGAATCTTCCGCAATGGACGAAAGTCTGACGGAGCAACGCCGCGTGAACGATGAAGGCCTTCGGGTCGTAAAGTTCTGTTGTTAGGGAAGAACAAGTATCGGAGTAACTGCCGGTACCTTGACGGTACCTAACCAGAAAGCCACGGCTAACTACGTGCCAGCAGCCGCGGTAATACGTAGGTGGCAAGCGTTGTCCGGAATTATTGGGCGTAAAGCGCGCGCAGGCGGTCTCTTAAGTCTGATGTGAAAGCCCACGGCTCAACCGTGGAGGGTCATTGGAAACTGGGGGACTTGAGTGCAGAAGAGGAAAGCGGAATTCCACGTGTAGCGGTGAAATGCGTAGAGATGTGGAGGAACACCAGTGGCGAAGGCGGCTTTCTGGTCTGTAACTGACGCTGAGGCGCGAAAGCGTGGGGAGCAAACAGGATTAGATACCCTGGTAGTCCACGCCGTAAACGATGAGTGCTAAGTGTTAGAGGGTTTCCGCCCTTTAGTGCTGCAGCTAACGCATTAAGCACTCCGCCTGGGGAGTACGGCCGCAAGGCTGAAACTCAAAGGAATTGACGGGGGCCCGCACAAGCGGTGGAGCATGTGGTTTAATTCGAAGCAACGCGAAGAACCTTACCAGGTCTTGACATCCTCTGACACTCCTAGAGATAGGACGTTCCCCTTCGGGGGACAGAGTGACAGGTGGTGCATGGTTGTCGTCAGCTCGTGTCGTGAGATGTTGGGTTAAGTCCCGCAACGAGCGCAACCCTTGATCTTAGTTGCCAGCATTCAGTTGGGCACTCTAAGGTGACTGCCGGTGACAAACCGGAGGAAGGTGGGGATGACGTCAAATCATCATGCCCCTTATGACCTGGGCTACACACGTGCTACAATGGGTGGTACAAAGGGCTGCAAAACCGCAAGGTTAAGCGAATCCCATAAAACCACTCTCAGTTCGGATTGTAGGCTGCAACTCGCCTACATGAAGCTGGAATCGCTAGTAATCGCGGATCAGCATGCCGCGGTGAATACGTTCCCGGGCCTTGTACACACCGCCCGTCACACCACGAGAGTTTGTAACACCCGAAGTCGGTGGGGTAACCGCAAGGAGCCAGCCGCCTAAGGTGGGACAGATGATTGGGGTGAAGTCGTAACAAGGTAGCCGTATCGGAAGGTGCGGCTGGATCACCTCCTTTCTAAGGAATATCCTGTCTTAAGTGACAGATAACTGTTGATGTACTCTTGTTTGTTTAGTTTTGAGAGATCAAACTCTCAAAGCTTTTTTTATTCGTTCCTTGAAAACTAGATAATCGTAAGAAGAAGCAATAGTAAAACCAAGTAATTGCCATTTAGCAAGTCGTTTCTTTTTAGTAAGAAACAAAACCTTTCAGGTTAAGTTAGAAAGGGCGCACGGTGAATGCCTTGGCACTAGGAGCCGATGAAGGACGGGACTAACACCGATATGCTTCGGGGAGCTGTAAGTAAGCTTTGATCCGGAGATTTCCGAATGGGGGAACCCACTGTTCGTAATGGAGCAGTATCTTTACCTGAATACATAGGGTATGGAAGGCAGACCCGGGGAACTGAAACATCTAAGTACCCGGAGGAAGAGAAAGCAAACGCGATTCCCTGAGTAGCGGCGAGCGAAACGGGATATAGCCCAAACCAAGAGGCTTGCCTCTTGGGGTTGTAGGACACTCAACATGGAGTTACAAAGGAACGGGGTAGATGAAGCGACCTGGAAAGGTCCGTCAGAGAAGGTAAAAACCCTGTAGTCGAAACTTCGTTCCCTCCTGAGTGGATCCTGAGTACGGCCGGACACGAGAAATCCGGTCGGAAGCTGGGAGGACCATCTCCCAAGGCTAAATACTCCCTAGTGACCGATAGTGAACCAGTACCGTGAGGGAAAGGTGAAAAGCACCCCGGAAGGGGAGTGAAACAGATCCTGAAACCGTGTGCCTACAAGTAGTCAGAGCCCGTTCATGGGTGATGGCGTGCCTTTTGTAGAATGAACCGGCGAGTTACGATTACATGCAAGGTTAAGTTGATAAGACGGAGCCGCAGCGAAAGCGAGTCTGAATAGGGCGTTTTTAGTATGTGGTCGTAGACCCGAAACCAGGTGATCTACCCATGTCCAGGGTGAAGTCCAGGTAACACTGGATGGAGGCCCGAACCCACGCACGTTGAAAAGTGCGGGGATGAGGTGTGGGTAGCGGAGAAATTCCAATCGAACCTGGAGATAGCTGGTTCTCTCCGAAATAGCTTTAGGGCTAGCCTCACGTTGTAAGAGTCTTGGAGGTAGAGCACTGTTTGGACTAGGGGCCCTCATCGGGTTACCGAATTCAGACAAACTCCGAATGCCAAAGACTTATCCGTGGGAGTCAGACTGCGAGTGATAAGATCCGTAGTCAAAAGGGAAACAGCCCAGACCACCAGCTAAGGTCCCCAAGTTTACGTTAAGTGGAAAAGGATGTGGAGTTGCTTAGACAACCAGGATGTTGGCTTAGAAGCAGCCACCATTTAAAGAGTGCGTAATAGCTCACTGGTCGAGTGACTCTGCGCCGAAAATGTACCGGGGCTAAACGTAACACCGAAGCTGTGGATTGACACCATTAGGTGTCAGTGGTAGGAGAGCGTTCTAAGGGCGTTGAAGCTAGACCGTAAGGACTGGTGGAGCGCTTAGAAGTGAGAATGCCGGTATGAGTAGCGAAAGATGGGTGAGAATCCCATCCACCGTATGCCTAAGGTTTCCTGAGGAAGGCTCGTCCTCTCAGGGTTAGTCGGGACCTAAGCCGAGGCCGAAAGGCGTAGGCGATGGACAACAGGTTGATATTCCTGTACCACCTCTTTATCGTTTGAGTGATGGGGGGACGCAGGAGGATAGGGTAAGCGCGCTGTTGGATATGCGCGTCTAAGCAGGTAGGCTGAGAAGTAGGAAAATCCGCTTCTCGTGAAGGCTGAGCTGTGATAGCGAGGGAAATATAGTACCGAAGTTCCTGATTCCACACTGCCAAGAAAAGCCTCTAGCGAGATAAAAGGTGCCCGTACCGCAAACCGACACAGGTAGGCGAGGAGAGAATCCTAAGGTGAGCGAGAGAACTCTCGTTAAGGAACTCGGCAAAATGACCCCGTAACTTCGGGAGAAGGGGTGCTCTTTGGGGTGAATAGCCTCGAAGAGCCGCAGTGAATAGGCCCAGGCGACTGTTTAGCAAAAACACAGGTCTCTGCGAAGCCGCAAGGCGAAGTATAGGGGCTGACGCCTGCCCGGTGCTGGAAGGTTAAGAGGAGGGGTTAGCGCAAGCGAAGCTCTGAATTGAAGCCCCAGTAAACGGCGGCCGTAACTATAACGGTCCTAAGGTAGCGAAATTCCTTGTCGGGTAAGTTCCGACCCGCACGAAAGGCGTAACGATCTGGGCACTGTCTCAACGAGAGACTCGGTGAAATTATAGTACCTGTGAAGATGCAGGTTACCCGCGACAGGACGGAAAGACCCCGTGGAGCTTTACTGTAGCCTGATATTGAATTTTGGTATAGCTTGTACAGGATAGGTAGGAGCCTGAGAAGCCGGAGCGCTAGCTTCGGTGGAGGCGTCGGTGGGATACTACCCTGGCTGTATTGAAATTCTAACCCGCACCCCTTATCGGGGTGGGAGACAGTGTCAGGTGGGCAGTTTGACTGGGGCGGTCGCCTCCTAAAGAGTAACGGAGGCGCCCAAAGGTTCCCTCAGAATGGTTGGAAATCATTCGCAGAGTGTAAAGGCACAAGGGAGCTTGACTGCGAGACCTACAAGTCGAGCAGGGACGAAAGTCGGGCTTAGTGATCCGGTGGTTCCGCATGGAAGGGCCATCGCTCAACGGATAAAAGCTACCCCGGGGATAACAGGCTTATCTCCCCCAAGAGTCCACATCGACGGGGAGGTTTGGCACCTCGATGTCGGCTCATCGCATCCTGGGGCTGTAGTCGGTCCCAAGGGTTGGGCTGTTCGCCCATTAAAGCGGTACGCGAGCTGGGTTCAGAACGTCGTGAGACAGTTCGGTCCCTATCCGTCGTGGGCGCAGGAAATTTGAGAGGAGCTGTCCTTAGTACGAGAGGACCGGGATGGACGCACCGCTGGTGTACCAGTTGTCTTGCCAAAGGCATCGCTGGGTAGCTATGTGCGGACGGGATAAGTGCTGAAAGCATCTAAGCATGAAGCCCCCCTCAAGATGAGATTTCCCATAGCGTCAAGCTAGTAAGAACCCTGAAAGATGATCAGGTTGATAGGTCAGAGGTGGAAGCACGGTGACGTGTGGAGCTGACTGATACTAATCGTTCGAGGACTTAACCATATTTAAAAGGCGAACTTGTTTTACTTTCTTCTTCAAGCATTATCTAGTTTTGAGGGAATGAGAATTTTCTCTAGTTAAATAGTCTGGTAATTATGGCGAGAAGGCCACACCCGTTCCCATACCGAACACGGAAGTTAAGCTTCTCAGCGCCGATGGTAGTTGGGGCAGGCGCCCCTGTGAGAGTAGGACGTTGCCAGGCAAAACGAAGAACAACCTGATTTAGGTTGTTCTTTTTTGCGTTATTTGGGTGAAGGTGATGACAGTATTCATGATGACCAAAAATGTTGAAAAAGAGGAAAAACGGTCACCATGAAGCGTTTCCTGGTGTTTCTCCATCGACCGAACACAGACAGTCCGAGTAGCTTGGGGCGATGAACCAGGCCCCCATCTTACCGAAGCCAAAGAGACCCTGCCGTTTGGGTCGATGAACCAGCCCCTCATCGCCCAAAACTACCAAGAACCACCAGGCACCCCCAGCCTGGCTAAATAAAGAAACCTCCCAACGATATAAAATATTAAAACTTATAGGTTTTGCACATGCGAGATTTGGAGAAAATCATTAGTAACAAGTTATTTGCAACTGCATAAAATTTTCAGTATAATTAATGTCAAATATAGTCAAAGTCAGAAGAGGGGGTGGGAGAATGAGAAACATCTCCGATATAATCGAAAAGTACTTAAAACAAGTCTTAGAAATGAGTGAACAGGAACATGTTGAGATAAAGCGAAGTGAAGTTGCTGATAAATTTCAATGTGTACCCTCGCAAATCAATTATGTCATTAATACCCGCTTTACAATTGAAAGAGGATATATCGTTGAAAGTAAGCGCGGGGGCGGTGGTTACATTCGAATTATGAAGGTACAATCACATGACCTAGCACATTTAATTGAACAATTGCTGTCACTTATACAAACTCGGATGAGCCAATCTAGTGCCGAAGATGTCATACTTAGACTTATTCAAGAGGAGATTATCACAAAACGTGAAGCAAAAATTATGTTAAGTGTCATTGATCGGTCTGTTTTATATATCGATCTTCCATTCCGGGATGAATTAAGAGCAAGAATGTTAAAGGCTATGCTAACAACATTAAAATATAAATAAATATCAGCTTTAAAGAGGTGGAAATATGATTTGCCAAGAGTGTAATCAAAGACCTGCAGCACTCCATTTTACGAAGATTATAAATGGTGAAAAGACTGAAGTGAATCTTTGTGAAAAATGCGCCCAGGAAAAGGGTGATATGTTTATGTTTACTGGAGGTGGATCTGGCTTTACTTTTAATAATCTTCTTGCTGGTTTACTTAATATTGATCCTACGATACAAAAACCAAATCAAGATGCATTTCATAAAGAGGAAGTTCTCCAATGCACTCGCTGTTCGATGACCTTTGCACAATTTGTGAAAATAGGACGATTTGGTTGTGCCCATTGCTACGAAACGTTCAAAGTCCAATTACCACCAGTTTTAAGAAGACTTCACAGTGGAAATTGGTCCCATAGTGGTAAAATACCAAAAAGAATCGGCGGGGGAATCCATCTGCGCAAACAAATTGAAAACCTGAAGGGTGAGCTGAAAGGCTTAATCTCACAGGAAGAGTTTGAAAAGGCAGCCGAAATCCGAGATGAAATACGTAATCTTGAAAGGGATTTAACCGGTAGCCAAGAGGGAGGGGAATAACGTGTCGCTTGAACGCTTTATTAATCAAGCAGTCAGTTCATGGATGAGCGAGGAGGGACCAGATTCAGATATTGTTCTTAGCTCCCGAATACGATTAGCCCGAAACTTTGAGGATTTTAAATTTCCTACAATTTATTCACATGAAGAAGCTAAAACTATCATTTCGAAAATGGAAGAAGTTCTACGTAAATCGGGCTTTACACGTTATGGAGAAATGGAATTACTGAAGATTGATGAATTACAGCCACTCCAAAAAAGGGTACTTGTGGAAAAGCATCTAATAAGTCCCCATCTAGCAGAGGACTCGCCATACGGGGCAGTTCTATTAACCGAAAATGAAGAAGTTAGTATTATGATAAATGAAGAAGATCATATTCGCATACAATGCTTATTTCCTGGCTTGCAATTATCTGAGAGCTTGGAGGCTGCGAATGAGATAGATGATTGGCTTGAAAGTCATATTCAATTTGGATTTGATGAAAAGCATGGCTATTTAACAAGCTGCCCTACGAATGTTGGAACAGGGCTACGTGCATCAGTCATGATGCATTTACCAGGGCTAATATTATCGCAGCAGATTAATCGAATAATCCCAGCAATTAATCAGTTAGGGCTGGTAGTAAGAGGCACCTATGGTGAGGGGAGTGAAGCGCTGGGCAATATTTTTCAAATCTCCAATCAAATTACCCTTGGAAAATCTGAGGAGGATATATGCCGTGATCTTAAGGGTGTTGTCAGTCAGTTAATTTCACAAGAAAGGTCTGCACGAGAGGCATTACGCAAGACTTCAAACATACAATTAGAAGACAGAGTTTTTCGTTCCTTTGGTGTGTTATCGAATAGCCGAATAATTGAAACAAAGGAAGCAGCAAGATGTCTTTCTGATGTTAGACTTGGAATCGATATGGGTTATATTAAAAATTTGCCTAAAAATATATTAAATGAGTTAATGATATTAACACAGCCTGGTTTTCTACAACAGTATGCTGGAGGTCATTTAAGACCTAATGAAAGAGATATTAGACGAGCAGCACTAATTAGAGAACGACTGCAAATGGAGCAAGATAAAAGGTGAGGAGGAAGAGAATATGATGTTCGGCCGTTTTACTGAAAGAGCTCAAAAGGTATTGGCATTAGCACAAGAGGAAGCAATTAGACTGAGTCATAATAATATTGGAACAGAACATATTTTATTGGGTTTAGTTCGCGAGGGTGAAGGAATTGCTGCAAAGGCACTATATGGTCTTGGGTTAGGATCAGATAAAATCCAAAAGGAAGTGGAAACTTTAATTGGAAAAGGCCAGGAAACTTCTCAAACCATTCACTATACACCAAGAGCGAAAAAGGTAATTGAATTATCAATGGACGAGGCACGTAAATTAGGACACTCTTATGTTGGTACAGAGCATATCCTTCTTGGTTTAATTCGTGAAGGGGAAGGGGTAGCTGCAAGAGTGCTAAATAACTTGGGTGTCAGCTTAAATAAAGCGCGCCAGCAAGTTCTGCAGCTTTTAGGCAGCAATGAATCTGGCGGTCATCAAGGTGGCGGTGCTGTGAGTGCTAACACTCCAACACTTGATAGCCTTGCCAGGGACCTAACAGCCATTGCTAGGGAAGGTACTCTAGATCCTGTAATTGGCAGAAGCAAGGAAATTCAACGGGTGATAGAGGTATTGAGCCGTCGAACAAAGAATAACCCTGTATTAATTGGTGAACCTGGTGTGGGTAAAACAGCAATTGCCGAAGGTTTAGCCCAGCAAATTGTTAACAATGAGGTTCCTGAAATTCTTCGTGATAAGCGGGTTATGACTTTAGATATGGGAACAGTGGTAGCGGGGACAAAATACCGTGGTGAGTTTGAAGATCGTTTGAAAAAGGTTATGGATGAAATTCGCCAAGCAGGTAATATTATTCTGTTTATCGATGAACTGCACACCTTAATTGGTGCTGGTGGAGCAGAAGGGGCAATTGATGCATCCAATATTTTAAAACCATCACTTGCCAGAGGGGAACTCCAGTGTATTGGGGCAACAACCCTCGATGAATATCGAAAATATATTGAAAAAGATGCAGCTTTAGAACGTCGTTTCCAGCCTATTCGTGTGGATGAGCCGACTGCTGAAGAATCGGTTCGTATTTTAGAAGGTCTGCGAGACCGTTATGAAGCGCATCACCGTGTTTCCATAACAGATGCTGCAATTGAAGCAGCCGTTAAGCTGTCAGACCGGTATATTTCTGATCGTTTTCTTCCAGATAAGGCTATTGACTTAATCGATGAAGCAGGCTCAAAGGTCCGCCTTCGTTCTTATACTACACCTCCTAACCTAAAAGAATTAGAAGTAAAGCTTGAGGAAGTCCGCAAAGAGAAGGATTCCGCTGTTCAAAGCCAGGAGTTTGAAAAGGCTGCCTCCTTAAGGGATACAGAACAGCGTCTGCGCGAACAGCTTGAGGAGACGAAGAAAGTCTGGAAGGAAAAACAAGGGAAAGAAAATAGTGAAGTCACTGTTGAAGATATTGCGAGTGTAGTTGCAAGTTGGACTGGAATTCCTGTGTCCAAGCTTGCTGAAGCTGAAACTGCGAAATTATTAAATTTAGAAGAGCTGTTACATTCACGTGTTATTGGTCAGGAAGAAGCTGTAGTAGCTGTTTCAAAGGCTGTACGCCGAGCAAGAGCGGGGTTAAAGGACCCTAAACGTCCGATTGGTTCATTTGTCTTCCTTGGACCAACAGGTGTTGGTAAAACGGAATTGGCTCGGGCTCTTGCAGAAGCAATGTTCGGTGATGAAGATGCAATGATTCGCATTGATATGTCTGAATATATGGAGAAGCATTCTACTTCCCGTCTTGTTGGATCTCCCCCTGGATATGTAGGATATGAAGAGGGCGGTCAGTTAACGGAGAAAGTAAGAAGAAAACCCTATTCCGTTATCCTGCTTGATGAAATTGAAAAGGCGCATCCAGATGTATTTAATATCTTATTGCAGGTACTTGAAGATGGACGCTTAACCGATTCGAAGGGCAGAACGGTTGATTTCCGTAATACCGTATTGATTATGACTTCCAATGTTGGTGCAGAAGCGCTAAAACGCAACAAGTATGTTGGATTTAATATTCAAGATGGGGCGCAAGATTACAAGGACATGAAGGGGAAGGTTATGGAAGAATTGAAGAAGGCCTTCCGTCCTGAATTCTTGAACCGAATCGATGAAATCATTGTATTCCATGCCCTTGAGAGAAAGCATCTCGAAGAAATCGTTACTCTTTTGTCTGACCAGTTGGTAAAACGATTAAAGGAGCAACATATTTCTTTAGAATTAACAGATGCAGCGAAGGGGAAAATATCTGTTGAAGGTTACGACCCAGAGTATGGTGCACGTCCACTGAGGAGAGCGATTCAAAAGCATATTGAAGACCGGCTTTCAGAGGAACTGCTAAAAGGTACCTTATTAACGGGTCAACATGTTATAATTGACGTAGAAAATGGTGATTTTATTGTCACTACGAATAAAAAGGCGAGTCTAACTAAATAGGGTTATAGCTTTATTAGTCGCCATAAGGGACAACTAAAAGAGGTACACGTTTTAAGTTCGATCGTGTACCTCTTTTTTTTATAAAAGGTGGGCGCTTGCGCTTTTCATTTAGGAGAGAACAGAAATGGCAAAACGAAAAACGAAGTTTATGTGTCAGGAATGCGGTTATGAGTCTCCAAAATGGTTGGGAAAATGCCCTGGTTGCGGAGAATGGAATAAAATGGTTGAAGAAGTAGAGATAACCGGCGGAAATAGGAGGGGGGCATTTGCTCACTCACAAGGCGGTTCGGCAATTCTATCAAAACCAATGCCGATTACAGCAATTGAAACACTAAGTGAACCGCGAATTCTTACTGAAATGAATGAACTTAATCGGGTCCTTGGCGGTGGAGTGGTCAAGGGCTCGCTAGTATTAATTGGTGGCGACCCTGGTATCGGGAAATCTACCCTTCTATTGCAAGTATCCTCACAGCTTGCAAATAAGGGAAATAAGGTGTTATACATTTCGGGTGAGGAATCATTACATCAAACAAAGCTCAGGGCATCAAGATTAGGAATTTCCTCTGAGAATCTCCTCGTTTATGCTGAGACGAATTTACAAGAAATTAACCAAACTATTGAAAATACAAATCCTGGCTTTGTTATTGTAGATTCCATTCAAACGGTATTCCATCCTGAGGTTACTTCAGCGCCTGGGAGTGTATCACAGGTTCGTGAATGTACCTCTGAATTAATGAGAATTGGAAAGACAAATGGTATTGCCATTTTTATTGTTGGTCATGTAACGAAAGAAGGTTCTATTGCCGGACCAAGATTGCTTGAACATATGGTGGATACCGTGCTTTATTTTGAAGGGGAAAGACATCATACGTATCGAATTTTAAGAGCAGTGAAAAACCGCTTTGGATCAACGAATGAAATGGGAATTTTTGAAATGAAAGAGTTAGGTCTTGAAGAAGTGGCAAATCCGTCGGAAATTTTCCTTGAAGAGAGGTCACAAGGTGCGGCAGGCTCCACCGTTTGCGCCTCTATGGAGGGGACACGTCCTGTCCTAGTTGAAATTCAAGCGCTAATTTCACCAACGAGTTTTGGAAACCCAAGACGAATGGCAACAGGCATTGACCATAACCGAGTCCCCCTTATCATGGCGGTATTGGAAAAGCGGGTGGGGATGCTTTTGCAAAATCAGGATGCTTATTTAAAGGTGGCTGGCGGGGTAAAACTTGATGAGCCTGCCATTGACTTAGCTATTGCTGTGAGTATCGCCTCTAGCTTCCGTGATAAACCGACGAAAGCTACAGATTGCATTATTGGTGAAGTGGGCCTTACAGGTGAAGTAAGGCGTGTCTCAAGGATTGAACAACGTGTCCAAGAAGCAGCTAAGCTTGGCTTTGAGCGAGTCATCTTACCGGCTAATAATCTGGGTGGCTGGAAAAGTCCAAGAGGAATCGAGTTAATTGGCGTTTCAACCGTAAGTGAAGCCTTGAAGGCGGCGTTTGGAGGTTAACAAATGGAGAATAAAAAGCTTGGTGAACAATCCGTGAGAGAGGTATTGCAGTTTATTGCGCCAGGTACGCCAATACGCGAAGGTATTGATAATGTCCTGAGGGCAAATACGGGTGGGCTTATTGTTGTGGGTTATAATGACAAAATGAAAGATATTGTTGATGGAGGTTTCCAAATTAATTGCCCCTTTTCACCCAGCTACCTTTATGAACTGGCAAAAATGGATGGAGCGATTATCTTAAATGAGCTAGGTAATACCATTCTAATTGCCAATGCCCACTTAGCCCCAGATTCTAATATCCAGGCCACCGAAACAGGAATGCGCCATCGTACGGCAGAAAGAGTTGCCCGGCAAACAAAAGCACTTGTCATTGCGATATCGCAAAGAAGGAATGTTATTACCTTGTATCAAGGGAATTTTCGCTATGCCCTTCAAGACATAGGGGTTATTTTGACAAAAGCGAATCAGGCGATTCAAATGCTGGAAAAATATAAGGCCGTTATGGAACAAAGTATTGTGAATCTAAGTCTTCTGGAATTGGAAGAGTCCGTTACTTATAATGATTTATTGCTTGTTCTACACCGCTTTGAAATGGTTTTAAAGATAAAAAACGAATTATTAACCTATTTAAATGAACTGGGTACAGAAGGTCGGCTCATTCGCCTGCAAATGAATGAAATTTTAACAAATTTAGAGAAAGAGACCGCGTTAATTATTAAAGATTACTCTTTTGAAAGGACAATCAATGCTTGGGACGCTCTCAATCGAATGCAGGTATTAACAATTAGTGGGACCATTGAAGATACTATCCTATTGAAAATGTTAGGGTATCAAGGTTATGTCCATTTAGATGAGAATAAGCATCCCCGGGGTTATCGAATCCTTAATAAAATTCCGCGTCTTCCGGCAGTTATTATTGAAAATATCATCACTAATTTTGAAACACTTTCTAAGGTGATGGCTGCTTCAGTAGAAGAACTCGATGATGTTGAAGGGATTGGAGAAGTTCGGGCAAAAAAAATAAAAGAGGGCTTTAATTTGATAAAGGAGCGGTTATATACAGAAAGGCAAATATAAAAATGGTTGCAAACCTAATATTACTATGCTAAAATGACAAATTTTTATATATTTGACAGAGGATTTTTACAATGCTACCCTATGAAGTGAAAAAGCTATTAATCAACAATGTATCGAGAATTATAGACGGCAGAAAAAATAATTAGCAACAAAGGTTTCATTTTTGCGAATATGTTTATAATGAGTAGAGGAGGTGATGGAATGTTAAAACGTATTGTTCAAGCTTGCTTCCTCATAACTGGTGGTACGCTTGGGATATTGTTAATCCCGGAATTGCTAACATTAATCAAAATGGAAGGCATTCCTATAATTAGTAACTCATATGTCACGGCTATTTTAGGTGCAATTATTTTTTATCTTATTACTTTTTGGGCAGTTGATTTTGTACTTGAATTTGTCAAATGGGCGGAAGATTCATTAGTAAAAATCCCTGTCACAGATGTAATTTTTGGAAGTATCGGTTTGATTTTTGGACTGCTTGTTGCCTATTTGATAGGTTTTGCACTTAACGCAGTTCAAGTACCGATCTTAAATGCTGTCGCTCCTATTTTACTGACATTATTATTTGGTTATCTTGGCTTTCAGGTTGGTTTTAAAAAGAGGGATGAGCTGCTGAATCTCTTCAGTCGCGGGAAGAAAAAGACTGACGATGAAGAAATTGATATGGTGGGCAAAAATTCACTTAAGATATTGGATACAAGTGTAATTATTGATGGACGTGTAGCGGATATTTGCCAAACAGGATTTTTGGAAGGGACAATTGTCATTCCGCAGTTTGTACTTGAGGAATTACAGCATATTGCTGACTCCTCTGATGTTCTTAAGCGAAATCGCGGCAGAAGAGGATTGGATATATTAAATCGTATTCAAAAAGAATTGGCCATTAAAGTAGAAATTTACGAGGGCGACTTTGAAGAAATTCAAGAAGTTGATAGTAAGCTTGTTAAATTAGCAAAAGTTACAAACGGAATCCTTGTAACCAATGATTTTAATCTTAATAAAGTTTGTGAATTGCAGAACGTTGCCGTTTTAAATATTAATGATTTGGCGAATGCTGTTAAGCCTGTCGTTTTGCCAGGTGAAGAATTAATGGTCCAAGTCATTAAGGATGGCAAAGAGTATCACCAAGGTGTTGCCTATCTCGATGATGGTACAATGATTGTTGTGGAGGAAGGCAGAGAATATATCGGAAAGAGAATAGAGGTTCTTGTTACCAGTGTATTGCAGACATCCGCTGGAAGAATGATATTTGCTAAACCAAAGCTTTTGGAAAAGGCTTTATAAAAAGCTTAGAGGTATACTTTAAGGATTAGATTGGGGTTTTTTTATGGCTTATCAAGTCATTATTCCAGCTGCTGGTCAGGGGAAAAGAATGGGCGCTGGGAAAAATAAGCTTTTATTAACACTTAATGATATTCCTGTGCTAATCCATTCATTAAAGGTGTTTGAAAATGATGAGTTATGTGATGGAATTATATTAGCTATTCATCCACAGGATGAGGCAGAATTTTATACTTTATTAAAGAAATATAAGATAAGTAAAGTACGGGACTTAGTTCCAGGTGGAAAAGAACGTCAGGATAGCATTTATAATGCATTAAAAACAGTGACTGCTGAGGGAATCATCCTTGTTCATGATGGAGCCCGTCCTTTTATTCGAAAGAAACACATTCATCAGTTAATTGAAACGGCTGAACAGACTGGTGCAGCAATTATTGGTGTACCTGCAAAAGATACGATGAAAACTGTTCGCAATAATTTGGTAGTGGACACTGTCGAACGATCTAGCTTGTGGGCTGTTCAAACCCCACAAGCTTTTCGTATTCCAATCTTGTATAAGGCATATGAACAAGCAGAAAAGGAAAAGTTTATCGGTACAGATGATTCTAGTTTGGTGGAGCGAATTGGTCATCCCGTGGCAATGGTAGAAGGAGACTATGACAATATAAAGTTAACAACACCAGAGGATTTATACTTTGCCGAGGCAATTCTAAATAAGAGGAAAAGGGAGTTTTGAGTATGTATCGTATTGGTCAAGGATTTGATGTACATCAATTAACGGAGGGGCGGCCGCTTATCATCGGTGGTATCACGATACCGTATGAAAAGGGACTTTTAGGCCATTCTGATGCAGATGTCTTACTACATACCGTATCAGATGCTTGTCTTGGAGCGATAGGCGAAGGTGATATTGGTAGGCACTTTCCCGATACAGACCCCAATTTTAAGGATGCAGACTCTGCGAAGTTAATGGAGCATGTCTGGGTGCTAGTGAAGGAAAAAGGGTACGAACTTGTCAATGCCGACTGTACAATTATTGCACAGATGCCGAAGATGGCACCCTATATTGGACAAATGAAGGAACGGATTGCAGAGTTGCTTGAGGCATCTCCTGAACAAATCAATGTTAAAGCAACGACTACCGAAAAGTTAGGATTTGCTGGACGAGGGGAAGGAATTGCCGCTCAAGTGGCTGTTTTGTTGAAAAAGGTTAACAATTAGACTTTATTGCTTATATCGACAATGATAGAATAAATCAGACGAAATAAAACGGGTTGTAATACAGGAGGAACTTTATATATGTCGAATGAGATACGCGTAAGGTATGCACCAAGTCCAACAGGACATTTACATATTGGAAATGCCAGGACTGCGTTATTTAATTATTTATTTGCACGCAGTCAAGGCGGGAAATTTATCATCCGCATCGAGGATACCGATAAAAAGAGGAATATCGCTGGAGGAGAAGAAAGCCAATTAAAATATTTACAATGGCTTGGCATGGATTGGGATGAAGGTGTTGACGTTGGCGGGGAATATGGTCCCTATCGTCAATCCGAGAGAAATGATATTTATCAAACCTATTACAATCAATTGCTTGAAAATGGTCATGCCTATAAATGTTATTGTACAGAAGCGGAGATTGAGGCTGAGCGTGAGGAGCAGACGGAACGAGGAGAAACTCCACAGTATTCAGGAAAATGCCGAAATTTAACGATGGAAGAGAAGGCCATTCTTGAAAGTGAAGGGCGTGAACCGAGTATACGCATCATTGTTCCAGAAGGGAAAACCTATACTTTTGATGACATGGTAAAAGGGAGCGTTTCTTTCGAATCTGAAGGGATGGGCGACTGGGTCATCATTAAAAAGGACGGAACGCCAACTTATAACTTTGCGGTCACAATTGATGATTATTTAATGAAAATCTCACATGTGCTGCGCGGAGATGATCATATTTCAAATACGCCAAAGCAGCTAATGATATATGAAGCATTAGGCTGGCAACCGCCCGTTTTTGGTCATATGACGTTAATTGTCAATGAAAGCCGTAAAAAACTTAGTAAGCGTGATGAATCAATCATTCAATTTATTGAGCAATATGAAGAATTGGGATATCTGCCTGAAGCATTATTTAATTTTATTACATTATTAGGCTGGTCTCCAGGAGGCGAAGAAGAAATCTATTCCAAAGAGGAATTTATTAAGATTTTTGATGCCCACCGTTTATCGAAGTCACCTGCACTATTTGATAAACAAAAGCTTGCTTGGATGAACAATCAATACTTGAAAAAAACAGAAATTGACCGGGTTCTAGAACTCGCCATGCCTCACCTAGTCAAATCAGGAAAGTTAAGTGAAAATATTAGTGAAGATGAACAGCAATGGGCTAAAAGCTTAGTATCGCTATTACAGGAAAAAATGAGCTTTGGTGCTGAAATTGTTGAACTTTCGGATATGTTTTTTAAGGCTGACGCAGAATATGAAGAAGATGCGAAGGAAGTCTTAGCTGGTGAAACGGTACCTGAAGTCTTAAAGGCATTTTTACAGGAACTTGATCAGTTAGAAAGTTTTAAAGCGGATGAGATAAAGGCAGCGATGAAAGCTGTGCAAAAGTCAACAGGACAAAAAGGAAAGAATCTTTTTATGCCGATCCGTGCTGCCGTTTCAGGACAAACACATGGCCCGGACCTGCCTCAAACGATTGAACTTTTAGGAAAATCTAAAGTCCAATTACGAATTCACAAACTTATTGGTTAACATTAAAGCAAAAATATAATATAGTAAGAGAAAGTAAACTTAAAATGTGAAAATGTTGAAGAGGAAAAGTAAAATATGATGCTTTAAAAGAGAAAACCATCGCCGGCTGAAAGTGGTTTAAGTCTCTCATGTTTGAAAATGCACCTCCGAGTCTCTTTTCGAAAGGATGAGTATCCGAGTAGACTGGAGCGGAACCTTCCGTTAACAGGTTAGAGTGAGACTAGTATAAGCCTTTTTAACATAAAAGCTTAGCAGTCTAATCAGAGTGGAACCACGCCAAATGCGTCTCTGTCGTAAAGACAGAGACGTTTTTTTTTATTAATTTAGATGGGGAGGAAAGACATGTTCAAAAAATTTAGAGAAGATATTGAAGTTGTCTTTGAACAAGATCCTGCTGCAAGGAACTATTTAGAAGTAATCCTTACCTACTCTGGTTTGCACGCTATTTGGGCTCATCGAATTGCCCATGCCTTTTTTAAACGGAAATTTTATTTTCTTGCCCGAGCAATTTCACAAATAAGCCGTTTTTTCACAGGAATTGAAATTCACCCTGGAGCCAAAATAGGCAGGAGGTTCTTTATTGACCATGGAATGGGAGTGGTTATTGGTGAAACCTGTGAAATAGGTGATAATGTAACGGTATTTCAAGGTGTAACTCTTGGTGGAACAGGGAAAGAAAGAGGAAAGAGGCATCCAACGATAAAGGATAATGCCTTGATTGCGACTGGCGCAAAGGTTCTGGGGTCAATTACGATTGGAGAAAACTCGAAAATTGGTGCAGGATCTGTTGTGTTAAAGGAAGTTCCGGCAAATTCTACGGTTGTAGGAGTTCCAGGAAGAGTGGTTATTCAAAATGGAAAAAGGATTAACCGTGACTTAAATCATAGTGATCTTCCTGATCCAATAGCTGATCGCTTGAGAGAACTGCAAGAAGAACTAAGTCAACTAAAGCAGGAATTATATGTTGTGAAGGAAGAAAGGAGAGTAAAGTAATGGCGATTCAGCTATATAATACGCTAACACATACGAAGGAAACTTTCGTACCGCTTGAAGAAGGAACAGTAAAAATGTATGTTTGCGGGCCAACAGTCTATAATTATATTCATATAGGAAATGCTCGTCCTGCGATTGTATTTGATACCGTTCGCCGCTATTTAGAATATCGGGGATATAAAGTGAATTATGTATCTAATTTTACTGATGTGGATGACAAATTAATCCGTGCAGCAAATCAGCTTGGGGAGGATGTTCCCACGATCGCGGACCGTTTTATTAATGCCTATTTTGAGGATGTAACCGCACTAGGCTGCAAAAGGGCGGATATCCATCCACGTGTAATGGATAACATGGATATTATTATTGAGTTTATCAGTAAGCTCATTGAAAAAGGTTATGCTTATGAATCTGAAGGTGATGTCTATTACCGGACAAGGAAATTCAGCGAATATGGTAAGCTTTCGCACCAATCGATTGATGAATTGCGGGTGGGAGCACGAATTGATGTCGGAGAAAAGAAACAAGATGACCTCGATTTTGTTTTATGGAAAGCGGCGAAAGAAGGAGAAATCTACTGGGAAAGTCCATGGGGAATCGGCAGACCTGGCTGGCATATTGAATGCTCAGCGATGGCAAAAAAATACCTTGGAGAAACCATTGATATTCATGCAGGCGGTCAAGATTTAACGTTCCCGCATCATGAGAATGAAATCGCCCAGTCAGAAGCACTATCCGGGAAAACATTCGCACGTTACTGGATGCACAATGGTTATATTAATATAGACAATGAAAAAATGTCCAAATCCCTTGGTAACTTCGTTTTAGTGCATGACATTATTAAGAAGCATAATCCACAGGTACTAAGATTCTTTATGCTATCCGTTCATTATCGTAATCCGATTAATTATAGTGAAGAGTTACTAGAAAGTACAAAGGCTGCCTTTGAACGACTAAGAACCTCTTATCAAAACTTACAGCATCGGAAAGAAGCCAGTACAGATTTAACATTAAATAATCAGGAATGGCTAGATAAAATTGCTGGTCACAAAGATGAATTTATTAAAGCGATGGATGATGATTTTAACACGGCGAAAGCCATTTCCGTCCTATTCGATCTTTCCAAACTGGCTAATTACTATTTGTTAGAAAAAAATACAGCCGTAGAAGTAATCGATATGTTTACAAAACATTTTGAGGGCTTATTCGATGTTTTAGGTCTAAGACTAGAACAAGATGAATTGTTAGATGAAGAAATTGATGTGCTAATTGAAAAGCGTATCCAGGCTCGTAAGGACCGCAATTTCCAATTATCTGATCAAATCAGAGATCAACTGAAGGAAATGAAGATCATTTTAGAAGATACACCGCAAGGTACAAGATGGAAAAGGGGCTAGATCATGCTTGAATATCAAGAAAATGTTGATGCAAAACAGTTGAATAGCCTGGCACTTGCCTATGTAGGTGACGCCATATACGAGGTATATGTTCGGCGTCACCTCATCCAAAGCGGAAAAGTAAAGCCCAATCAATTGCATCGTGAGGGGACAGCTTACGTTTCTGCTAAGGCTCAATGTAAGGTATTGTTTAGGATAATAGATGAAAAGCTACTCACAGAGGAAGAGCAGGCTGTAGTGATGAGAGGAAGAAATGCAAAATCGGGAACTGTCCCAAAAAATACAGATGTGCAAACTTATCACTATAGCACGGCTTTTGAAGCATTAATGGGTTATTTGTTTTTATCAGGAAAAAAGGAACGGTTAGAAGAGCTTATCTTAAAGGCTTTTTCATTTGTTGAAGAAAAGAAAGGAGGTACAGCAGAATGAGTGAGGAATACGTCGTTGGAAAAAATCCAGTTATTGAAGCATTAAAGTCTGAACGGGATATCAATAAAATACTAATTGCGGAATCTTCCCAGCGGGGACAAATGCAACAGATTATACAATTAGCAAAAGAAGCAAATGTGATTGTTCAATACGTACCAAAGAAGAAGATTGATCAACTGGCGGAAGAAAACCATCAAGGCGTGCTTGCCTATGTAGCAGCCTATCAATATGCAGAAATAGATGATTTGTTTACTGCAGCAGAAAAGAAAAACGAACCCCCATTTTTTCTCTTATTAGATGAAATTGAGGATCCGCACAATCTTGGTTCCATTATGAGGACAGCGGATGCTGTCGGAGCACACGGTATTATTATTCCTAAACGAAGAGCGGTCGGCTTAACGGCAACGGTAGCAAAAGCATCAACGGGTGCAATAGAATATATTCCAGTAGTAAGAGTAACCAATATGGCAAGAACGATTGACGAGTTAAAAGAACGCGGGGTTTGGATTGCTGGAACAGATGCAGCGGGAAAAGCAGATTACCGTCAATTTGACGGTACGATGCCGCTTGGCCTTGTGATCGGCAGCGAAGGGAAAGGGATGGGTCGGCTTATTAAGGAGAAATGTGATTTTCTAATTAATTTGCCGATGGCTGGTAAGGTAACATCATTAAATGCATCTGTTGCCGCAGCACTGTTAATGTATGAGGTATACCGTAAAAGACATCCGCTAGAGGGATAGTATGGATATTCTGCTTGTTGACGGATATAACATCATTGGTACTTGGCCTGAACTTAAATCATTAAAGGATCATGACTTGCCAGCAGCAAGAGATCGTTTAGTGGAAAGAATGGCAGAGTACCAAGCGTATTGGGGATACAGAGTGATTGTTGTATTTGACGCCCAATATGTACAAGGTACAGAAAAAAAGTTTAAAGACCATAAGGTGGAAGTTATTTTTACAAAAAAGAATGAAACAGCAGACGAGCGGATTGAAAAGTTAGCCATTAGCTTAAATAATCGAAAGACACAAATCCATGTGGCAACCTCTGATTATACAGAGCAGTGGGCTATCTTTGGACAAGGAGCCTTGAGAAAGTCCGCCCGTGAGCTGTTGATTGAAATGTCCACGGTTGAAAAGAGAATCGAAAAAAACGTAAAAAAGATCCAAGAAAAGAAACCAGCCTCCAAAATACCAATTAGTGATGAAATGGCAGAAATTTTTGAAAAGTGGCGCAGGGGACAGAAGTAAGCGTTGACGTGACAAATTTCACTGCTGTATACTATTAATATCTATGCTTGTTCGGTGGAGGGGGATCTTAGTGAGTACAGACTTCGGGATAAAAATCAACGAACAATTTTTCAAGATGGAAGACGAAGAGATTGTTGATCTTGTGCATCAAGGAAATACTGAGGCGTTAGATTATTTAATTCACAAATATCGAAATTTCGTACGTGCAAAAGCAAGATCCTACTTTTTAATTGGAGCGGATAAAGAAGATATTGTTCAGGAGGGGATGATTGGTTTATATAAGGCCATTCGTGATTTCCGTGAGGACAAGCTGACATCTTTTAAAGCGTTTGCAGAATTATGTATTACCCGCCAAATCATTACTGCGATTAAAACAGCAACAAGACAGAAACATATTCCTTTAAATTCCTATGTATCATTAGATAAGCCAATCTATGATGAAGAGTCGGACAGGACTTTGATGGATGTTTTGTCAGGTGCAAAGGTTCTAGACCCGGAAGAGTTAATCATTAACCAAGAGGAATTCGATCATATTGAAGTTAAAATGACTGAATTGCTAAGTGATTTGGAGAGAAAGGTATTAGCTTTGTATTTAGATGGACAATCCTATCAAGAAATCTCAGAGGAATTAAATCGTCATGTGAAGTCCATTGATAATGCCCTGCAACGGGTTAAAAGGAAACTGGAGCGATATTTAGAAATTCGGGAGTTCAGTTTGTAAAAATTATATTGTGATATTTATATGAATCCATTCTTAACGGTTATTGACATTATATAGGTGTCATGTTATCTTTTTAAAGATATAATAGATGGAATTTAAAGGTGCCGAATTAAATGAATAAAAAGACTATTCTTGCGTGTATTGAATGCGGATCAAGGAATTATACGACAGAGAGCAGCAAAACACAGTCAGAACGCTTAGAGTTAAAAAAGTTTTGTAAAACTTGCAATTCACACACCATCCACCGAGAAACAAAGTAATTATTTATTCTATTAGCAATGTTATTCCCATAGTTGGAGGTTACAAAAATGCAACGCATAAAGAAATTCTTCAGTGATGTTTTCCGCGAGATGAGAAAGGTTAGTTGGCCTAAACGCAAGGAACTAACGCGTTCTACAATTACTGTTTTATCTACAGTTGTCTTTTTTACAGTATTTTTTGCTGTTATTGATTTAGGACTTTCAGAATTGATTCGTTATATTCTTGAATAACAAAGGTCTTTTCATGGTATAATGGTGAATAATAAAAGTAATTTTATGTGAGGCCCGTTTAACGGGTTTTTTCATTTGTCTAAAAAAGTTTTAATTATTGCTGTTAAGGTAATTTTTGATTTTGAGAACTATGTTGATTGGAGCATAAGGCACGAGACTCCTCGAAAATGCTATCGCATTTTCTTCGTGCGTGGGCAAATTCAAGGATGCTAATCAATGTCCTGCGGGAGTAGGGGCTGGGGAGACCCCACAGGCGCAAAGCGCCGAGGAGGCTCCCCGGCACGCCCGCGGAAAGCGAAGTGCCTGGAGCTCCAAACAACATACAAAGTTAAAATAACCTTCTTATAGTAAAAAAAGGGGAGGGATGGACGCTTAGTCCTCTTGAATGGAAAAAAATTGGTATGTATTACATACTTACTCAGGTTATGAGAATAAGGTAAAAGCAAATTTAGAAAAGCGCGTTGAGTCAATGGGAATGACAGATAAGATTTTTCGTGTAATTGTTCCTGAAGAAGAAGAAACAGAAATAAAGAATGGTAAAACAAAAGTTGTAAAACGCAAAGTGTTCCCAGGTTATGTGTTAGTTGAAATCGTAATGACGGATGATTCGTGGTATGTGGTTAGAAATACTCCTGGTGTAACAGGTTTCATTGGTTCATCTGGGGGAGGTTCAAAGCCTACACCATTGCTACCAGAAGAAGTAGCGGTGATTCTTAAAAGAATGGGCGTTGAAGAAAAACGCTACGATGTTAATTATGAAATTGGTGAAACCGTTCGGGTTAAAGAAGGTCCATTTATGAACTTCACAGGTAGTGTAGAAGAGATGGATAAAGACAAAGCCAAGCTTAAGGTGCTAGTAAATATGTTCGGTCGGGATACCCCGGTGGAGCTCGACTTTTCACAGATAGAAAAATTATAATGTAAAAAAACTTGAAATTAATTTTTAAAAGTGGTAATATTTCATAGGTCAGTATGTCTCATTCGATGAGATAAAAATATTGTTAAGTCTTTATCTTTATATAAAGACATTTGCCTGAGTGGGAGGGGTAAAACCCTATTACCACATCACGGACTTTAAGGAGGTGTGTCTCGTGGCTAAAAAAGTAATTAAAGTTGTTAAATTGCAAATCCCTGCTGGTAAAGCTAACCCAGCGCCGCCAGTTGGACCAGCACTAGGTCAAGCCGGTGTTAATATCATGGGATTCTGTAAAGAATTTAACGCTCGTACAGCGGATCAAGCTGGTTTAATTATTCCTGTTGAAATCACGGTTTTTGAAGACCGTTCATTTACATTTATTACAAAAACTCCTCCTGCTGCAGTTCTTTTGAAAGTAGCAGCTGGAATTCAGTCTGGTTCTGGTGAACCAAACCGTAATAAAGTAGCAACAGTTAAGCGTGATACAGTACGCGAGATTGCGGAACAGAAAATGCCTGACCTTAACGCTGCAAGCGTTGAAGCAGCAATGCGGATGGTTGAAGGTACTGCTCGCAGTATGGGTATTGTTATCGAAGACTAATCCGTATAATCACGGTTAGTTGTGTTGAAGGGGGTTGCGTTATCGCGCAACCTTTATTCGTGGGAGGTAATTCCGCTAAAAAGGTTATTCCGTTAAAACCACAATCAAGGAGGAAATAAAAATGGCTAAAAAAGGTAAGAAGTATTTAGAAGCTGCAAAGCTAGTAGATCGCACTAAAGCTTACCCAATTGCAGATGCAATTGAACTTGCAAAGAAAACAAACTTTGCTAAATTTGATGCAACTTTAGAAGCTGCGTTCCGTTTAGGTGTTGACCCTAAGAAAGCTGACCAACAAATTCGTGGTGCGGTTGTACTTCCGAATGGAACTGGTAAAACACAACGTGTTTTAGTATTTGCAAAGGGTGAAAAAGTTAAAGAAGCTGAAGCAGCTGGCGCTGATTATGTGGGCGATGCAGAATACATTAACAAAATCCAACAAGGTTGGTTTGAATTTGATGTAATCGTTGCTACCCCTGATATGATGGGTGAAGTTGGTAAGCTTGGTCGTACATTAGGACCAAAAGGCTTAATGCCAAATCCTAAGACAGGTACAGTTACATTTGATGTAACAAAAGCTGTTAACGAAATTAAAGCTGGTAAAGTTGAATACCGTGTTGACAAAGCTGGAAATATCCACGTGCCAATCGGTAAAGCATCTTTCGATAACGAGAAGCTTATTGAAAACTTCAACACAGTATTTGAAACAATGGTAAAGGTTAAGCCTTCTGCTGCTAAAGGAACATACATGAAGAACGTAACAGTTACTTCAACAATGGGCCCTGGAGTAAAGGTTGATCCATCATCTGTTTCTGCGAAATAATTTCCAATTGACAATATAGGTTATATTTTATATAATTCTATTTGTTGTTTTAAATAATAAACATTTGTACTGTAGACAGCAGGTGCCATTATGGCTTAATTTCCTGCCGAGGTAATGCGATAGAATATGCTGAATCATTTTGGCTGTTGTATGCACCTCCATGTCTCGTTTGGATATGGAGGTTTTTATTTGCCAGGTATAAATGTAGATAATCTACAGGAGGTGTAAAGATGAGCAGTGTAATCGATCAAAAGATTCAAATCGTTGACGAAATTACTACTAAATTCAAAGCTAGTAAATCAACAATCGTTGTTGATTATCGCGGACTTACTGTTGGTGAAGTTACAGAACTTCGTAAGCAGCTTCGTGAAGCTGGTATTGACTTTAAGGTTTACAAAAACTCTATGACTCGCCGTGCGGCTGATGCTGCTGAGCTTTCAGGTTTAAATGAAGCATTAACTGGTCCAAATGCAATTGCATTCAGTAACGATGATGTAGTAGCACCAGCTAAAATTCTTAACGACTTTGCGAAAAAGCATGAAGCACTTGAACTTAAAGCAGGTGTAATTGAAGGAAATATCGCATCAGTTGAAGATATTAAAGCTCTTGCTGAACTACCTTCACGCGAAGGCTTGCTTTCAATGTTACTCAGCGTACTACAAGCTCCAATTCGCAATCTTGCTCTTGTTACAAAGGCAGTTGCAGAACAAAAAGAAGAACAAGGCGCGTAAGTTGAGAAAGGCTGAAGCAACCGTTTAACTACTGGAAGCTGAAGTTGGACTATTGAAGCGTTAAACTAATAAATGGAACGAAAACTAAGGAGGAAAATAAAATGACTAAAGAACAAATCATTGAAGCAGTTAAAACTATGACTGTTTTAGAACTTAACGATCTAGTAAAAGCAATCGAAGAAGAATTCGGCGTAACTGCTGCTGCTCCTGTAGCAATGGGTGGCGCTGCAGTTGCTGCTGTTGAAGAGCAAACTGAATTTGATGTTATCCTAGCTGGCGCTGGAGACCAAAAGATTAAAGTTATCAAAGTTGTACGTGAAATCACAGGTCTTGGTCTTAAAGAAGCGAAAGAAGTTGTTGATAACGCACCAAAAGCAATTAAAGAAGGCGTTTCTAAAGAAGAAGCTGAAGAAATTAAAGCTAAGCTTTCTGATGTTGGAGCTAACGTTGAAGTTAAGTAATAACCTAATAGAAAAGCTCGCTGTATAAGCGGGCTTTTTTTGGCTTAATTAAATTCCTCGATTACCTCAAAAATTTACTCTCCTCGGAGGTGAGTCAGTTGTCTGAACACTACTATTCTCGATCGCAGAAGGTTGAAAGTAATCCGAAATTTTGGGACTTCACCCTTCGTAATATACTCTTTCGCTTTAAAACCGATAACGGTGTTTTTTCGAAAAGAGAAGTAGATTTTGGCTCACGTTTATTGATTGAAGCTTTTGAATTGCCAGAGACGGCGGGGTCTATATTAGATGTAGGCTGTGGTTATGGTCCAATTGGGCTTTCGATAGCTAAGGATTTCCCTAATCGCATTGTACACATGATCGATATAAACGAAAGAGCGATCGAGCTAGCAAGAGGTAACGCTAGTCAAAATCAGATTAACAATGTTGAAATCTATGAAAGTGACCGTTTGTTAAATGTGAAAGAAACCCGTTTTGCAGCCGTTTTGACAAATCCGCCTATTAGAGCTGGGAAAAAGACAGTCCATGAAATTTTTGAACAAAGCTATGAGCATCTGGCTACTGACGGCGAACTATGGGTAGTTATCCAAAAAAAGCAAGGTGCACCATCAGCTATAGAAAAGTTGCAAGAGCTATTTTCCACTGTTGAGACTGTAGACAAGTCTAAAGGATATTTCATAATTAAAGCAAAAAAATAAGTTGACTCCAAAAAGTCACTATGTTAGCATTATAAAATGCCATCATAATATTTTCCGAATTATTCCTATAAATACATAGATTTCTGGTATATAAATGGACTATTACGGAAATGATGACAAAATAATAGCTAAAATGTGAAATTGTGGTTTTTAAGATATAAAAACCCTTTTTCTTTTTTTGTCTGATGAAGGATGTTATTTTTTCTTTCTAAAGACGTAAATAGAGTTTTATTATAACGCTTGATTTGAGGGGTGAATCAGTTGACAGGTCAACTAGTTCAGTATGGACGACACCGCCAACGTAGGAGTTACGCACGAATCAGTGAAGTTTTAGAGTTACCAAATCTTATTGAAATCCAAACCTCTTCGTATCAATGGTTTCTTGATGAGGGATTACGTGAAATGTTCCAGGATATTTCGCCAATTGAGGATTTTACAGGTAACCTATCACTAGAATTTATTGATTACAGCCTTGGCGAACCAAAATATTCTGTTGAAGAGTCAAAAGAGCGGGACGTTACATATTCAGCGCCTTTGCGTGTTAAAGTGCGTCTTGTAAACAAAGAAACAGGCGAAGTAAAAGATCAAGATGTTTTTATGGGCGATTTTCCACTTATGACGGAAACAGGTACGTTTGTCATTAACGGGGCAGAACGTGTTATTGTTTCACAGTTAGTGCGTTCACCGAGCGTATATTATAGTGGTAAGCTTGATAAAAATGGTAAGAGAGGATTTACAGCGACTGTAATTCCGAACCGCGGCGCTTGGCTTGAATATGAAACAGACGCCAAAGATGTCGTATATGTCAGAATAGATCGTACTCGGAAACTGCCCGTTACGGTTCTTTTGCGTGCATTAGGCTTCGGTTCTGATCAGGAAATTATCGAATTGATTGGTGATAACGAGTATATTCGAAATACCCTTGAAAAGGACAACACGGAGGGTTCAGAAAAGGCGCTTCTTGAAATTTATGAACGACTGCGTCCTGGTGAACCGCCAACCGTAGAAAATGCTAAGAGTTTATTAGTATCAAGATTTTTTGATCCGAAGCGCTATGACCTTGCAAACGTAGGTCGTTATAAAATTAATAAAAAGCTTCATATTAAAAACCGTTTATTTAATCAGCGCCTAGCTGAATCTCTAGGAGATCCAGAAACAGGAGAAATTATTGCGGAAAAAGGTACTTTGCTTGATAGAAGAAATCTTGACCGAATCATTCCTGCTTTGGAAAGAAATATTAACTTTAAAGGCTTCCATCCTTCTGGCGGCGTAGTGAAAGATGAAATTACTCTTCAAGGAATTAAAATCTTTGCTCCGAATGATGATGGTGAAAAAGTAATTAATGTGTTAGGTAATGCGTATGTTGCAGAACCAATAAAGAATATTACTCCTGCGGATATCATCGCTTCCATCAGCTACTTCTTCAATTTATTGCATGGTGTAGGTGACACGGATGATATTGACCATTTAGGAAACAGACGTCTTCGTTCTGTTGGAGAATTGCTTCAAAACCAGTTCCGTATCGGTCTATCACGGATGGAGCGTGTAGTTAGAGAAAGAATGTCGATTCAAGACACAGCGACAATTACACCGCAGCAATTAATTAATATTCGTCCTGTTATTGCGTCAATCAAAGAGTTCTTTGGCAGTTCTCAATTATCACAATTTATGGACCAAACAAATCCGCTTGCTGAATTGACACACAAACGCCGTTTATCTGCGTTAGGACCTGGTGGTTTAACACGTGAACGTGCAGGATTTGAAGTGCGTGACGTTCATTATTCTCACTATGGCCGTATGTGTCCGATTGAGACGCCAGAGGGACCGAATATTGGATTGATTAACTCTCTTTCATCCTTTGCAAAGGTGAATCGGTTTGGTTTTATTGAAACACCATATCGCCGTATTGACCCTGACACTGGAAAAGTGACTAGTCGTATCGACTATTTAACAGCAGATGAAGAAGATAACTATGTTGTGGCACAGGCGAATTCTATTCTAAGTGATGATGGATCATTCGTAAATGCAGATGTAGTAGCGAGATTCCGCGGTGAAAACACTGTTGTAGATCGCAGTCGTATTGATTATATGGACGTATCACCAAAACAGGTTGTTTCTGCTGCAACTGCTTGTATCCCTTTCCTTGAAAACGATGACTCCAACCGTGCGCTTATGGGTGCGAACATGCAGCGTCAAGCTGTGCCGCTTATGCAGCCGGAAGCCCCTAGAGTTGGTACAGGTATGGAATATGTTTCTGGTAAAGACTCGGGTGCTGCTGTTATTTGTAAGCATGAGGGTATTGTTGAACATGTTGAAGCCCGTGAAGTTTGGGTCCGTCGTATTAACATTGTTGATGGGCAAGAAACCAAAGGGAACCTTGATAAATACCGCATGTTGAAATTCATTCGTTCTAACCAAGGTACATGTTATAACCAACGCCCGATTGTTGCGGTGGGTAATCATGTAACAAAAGGTGAAATCTTAGCTGATGGACCATCGATGGAATTAGGCGAATTGGCACTTGGCCGTAACGTTCTTGTTGCCTTTATGACATGGGATGGATATAACTATGAAGATGCCATCATCATGAGTGAACGTCTTGTGAAAGATGATGTGTATACATCTATTCATATAGAAGAATATGAGTCAGAATCTCGTGATACAAAGCTTGGACCAGAGGAAATCACACGTGATATTCCAAACGTAGGTGAAGATGCTCTTCGTAATTTAGATGAGCGCGGAATCATACGTACGGGTGCAGAAGTAAAAGATGGGGACCTGCTTGTTGGTAAAGTAACGCCAAAAGGGGTAACTGAACTAACTGCAGAAGAACGCTTATTACATGCAATCTTCGGTGAAAAGGCACGTGAAGTTCGCGATACTTCACTACGCGTTCCACATGGCGGTGGTGGAATTGTTCATGATGTTAAGGTCTTTAATCGTGAAGATGGTGATGAATTACCTCCAGGCGTAAATCAGCTTGTACGTGTTTATATCGTTCAGAAACGTAAGATTTCTGAGGGAGATAAGATGGCTGGACGTCATGGTAACAAAGGGGTAATCTCGCGTATATTGCCAGAAGAAGATATGCCATATATGCCTGACGGTACTCCTGTAGATATTATGTTAAACCCGTTAGGTGTTCCTTCTCGTATGAACATCGGACAGGTGCTTGAACTTCATTTAGGGATGGCAGCAAGATCATTAGGCATTCACGTTGCATCTCCAGTATTTGATGGTGCAACTGAAGAAGATGTATGGGAAACCATTGAAGAAGCAGGTATGTCCAGAGATGCTAAAACCGTGCTATATGATGGCCGTTCAGGGGAACCATTTGATAACCGTGTCTCTGTAGGTGTCATGTATATGATTAAACTTGCGCACATGGTTGATGATAAACTTCATGCTCGTTCAACAGGACCATACTCCCTTGTTACGCAGCAGCCTCTTGGCGGAAAAGCGCAATTTGGCGGACAGCGTTTTGGTGAGATGGAAGTTTGGGCACTTGAAGCATACGGTGCAGCATACACACTTCAAGAAATTCTTACAGTTAAATCAGACGATGTTATTGGTCGTGTAAAAACGTATGAAGCAATCGTTAAGGGTGAAAACGTTCCAGAACCAGGGGTTCCTGAATCGTTTAAAGTATTAATTAAAGAACTTCAGAGTCTGGGCATGGATGTAAAAATGCTGTCCAGCGATGAAAAAGAAATAGAGTTACGTGATACGGAAGATGACGATGATCTGCAGCAGGTTGATACATTGAACGTCGTTCCAGAAACAAAGAACCTGGAATCTGAAAAGGTTGGTTCGAAAGAGTAGATTTTAGATGCAGTGCACAGCCGGCGCAAAGGTTGTTAGAGAAAACTCGTAACAACCCTGGTTGTAAGCCTAGGCGTGGCTGAGCAGTGCACTCTCTTTATTGTGTTTCTAGCTGCAGCTCAAAAAGGGTAAAACCTGGATATTAAAAGGGAGGTAGGCCCCTTGCTGGATGTTAATAATTTTGAGTATATGAAGATTGGTCTTGCATCACCGGATAAAATCCGTTCGTGGTCGTTTGGAGAAGTAAAAAAGCCTGAAACGATTAATTATCGTACATTAAAGCCTGAAAAGGATGGTTTATTCTGTGAGAGAATTTTTGGTCCAACAAAGGACTGGGAATGTCACTGCGGAAAATATAAACGTGTAAGATACAAGGGCGTTGTTTGTGATCGATGTGGCGTTGAGGTAACGCGTGCGAAAGTTCGCCGCGAACGTATGGGTCATATTGAGCTTGCTGCCCCGGTTTCGCATATTTGGTACTTTAAAGGAATTCCAAGTCGAATGGGACTAGTTTTAGATATGTCACCGCGAGCTTTGGAGGAAATTATTTACTTTGCGTCCTATGTAGTAACGGAATCCGGTGATACTGCCCTTGATAGAAAACAACTCTTATCTGAAAAAGAATATCGGGCATATCGGGAAAAGTACGGAACTAAGTTCCAAGCTGCCATGGGTGCTGAAGCAATTAAAAAGCTTCTTTCAGATATCGATCTAAACAAGGAAGTTGAAGCGCTAAAGGAAGAATTAAAAACGGCACAAGGACAGCGTCGTACACGTGCAATTAAGCGCCTTGAGGTTTTAGAGGCATTCCGCGGTTCTGGAAATGAACCATCGTGGATGGTTCTTGATGTGCTTCCTGTAATTCCGCCGGAACTTCGTCCAATGGTTCAATTGGATGGCGGAAGATTTGCAACTTCTGACTTAAACGATCTTTACCGCCGTGTGATTAACCGGAACAACCGCTTAAAGCGTTTATTAGATCTTGGAGCACCTAGCATAATTGTACAAAACGAGAAGCGGATGCTGCAAGAAGCAGTAGATGCACTGATTGATAATGGGCGCCGCGGCCGACCGGTAACGGGACCAGGTAACCGTCCGTTAAAATCACTTTCACATATGTTAAAAGGTAAACAAGGACGTTTCCGTCAAAACCTGCTCGGTAAACGCGTTGATTACTCTGGCCGTTCAGTAATCGTCGTTGGTCCAAATTTAAAAATGTATCAATGTGGTCTTCCAAAGGAAATGGCTCTTGAACTATTTAAGCCATTTGTAATGAAAGAGCTAGTTGAAAAAGGTTTAGCGCATAATATTAAATCTGCAAAACGAAAGATCGAAAGAGTATCTCCAGATGTCTGGGATGTACTTGAAGATGTCATTCGTGAGCATCCAGTTCTATTAAACCGTGCCCCAACGTTACACAGACTAGGGATTCAGGCGTTTGAACCGACCCTCGTTGAAGGAAGGGCAATCCGTCTTCATCCACTTGTATGTACAGCATACAACGCGGACTTTGATGGTGACCAAATGGCGGTTCACGTACCGCTTTCGTCAGAAGCACAAGCAGAAGCAAGACTTTTAATGTTGGCAGCTCAAAATATTTTGAACCCTAAAGATGGAAAACCTGTTGTTACACCTTCTCAGGATATGGTGCTAGGTAACTACTACCTAACACTTGAGAGAGAAGGCGCTATTGGCGAGGGTATGGTCTTTAAGGATACAAATGAAGCATTAATTGCCTATCAAAATGGCTATGTCCATCTGCATACGCGTGTGGCTGTCTACGCTGGCTCACTTGATAACGAAACATTGACTGAAGAACAAAACAAAAAGCTGCTAATTACAACTGTTGGTAAACTTGTGTTTAATGAAATTCTTCCGAAGTCTTTTCCGTATATCAATGAACCGACTAGACACAACCTTGAAGTCGAAACACCTGAAAAGTATTTCGTTGAAAAAGGTGAAGATGTCTTAGCAAGAATTAAAGAAATGCCATTGATTGATCCATTCAAGAAGAAAATACTTGGAAACATCATCGCAGAGGTATTTAAAAGATTTAAAATTACAGAAACATCTAAAATGCTAGATCGCATGAAGGACCTAGGATTTAAATATTCTACAAAAGCTGGTATCACTGTTGGTGTGGCCGACATCGTAGTACTTGAAGAAAAACAAGTAATTCTAGATGAAGGTCAAAATAAAGTGGATAACGTCATGAAACAATTTAGACGTGGTTTAATTACTGAAGAAGAGCGTTATGACAGAGTTATCGCTATTTGGAGTCAAGCAAAAGATACTATTCAAGGAAAACTAATGAAGTCCCTGAATAAATCCAATCCAATTTTTATGATGAGTGATTCAGGTGCCCGTGGTAACGCATCTAACTTTACTCAGCTTGCGGGTATGCGTGGTCTGATGGCTAACCCGGCAGGACGGATTATCGAATTACCAATCAAATCAAGTTTCCGTGAAGGCTTAACAGTTTTAGAGTACTTTATTTCCACGCATGGTGCCCGTAAAGGTCTTGCGGATACGGCTCTAAAAACGGCTGACTCTGGTTACTTAACACGTCGACTGGTTGATGTTGCACAAGATGTAATTGTACGTGATGATGATTGTGGAACAGATCGCGGTTTACTAATCAAATCCCTAAAGGATGGCACTGAAGTAATTGAATCATTAGAGGAGCGTTTAATCGGACGATATGCACGAAATGCGATTAAACATCCAGATACAAACAAAGTAATAGTACCTGAAAATGGTCTTATTACAGAAGAGCTGGCAGAAACGATTGTTGGCTCAGGAATTGAAGAAGTAAAAATACGCTCAGCGTTTACATGTAATACTCGTCATGGAGTATGTAAAAAATGTTATGGACGTAACTTAGCTACTGGTCAAGAGGTTGAAGTTGGAGAAGCGGTAGGTATTATTGCTGCCCAATCAATCGGTGAACCAGGAACACAGTTAACCATGCGTACTTTCCATACCGGTGGAGTTGCAGGTGACGATATTACTCAAGGTCTTCCGCGTATTCAGGAAATCTTTGAGGCACGTAATCCTAAAGGGGTTGCTGTTATTTCAGAAATCGATGGTGTTGTGGTAGGTATTAATGAGGGCAAAGATCGCCAACACGAGATTGTGGTCCAAGGTGAAGTTGAGTCCCGGACGTATAATGCTCCATATACAGCTCGAGTAAAAGTAGCAGTAAACGACAAAATAGAACGCGGTCAAGAATTAACCGAGGGTTCTATTGACCCTAAAGAATTAATTAAGGTAAAAGATGTTAATGCTGTTCAAGAATATTTATTACGTGAGGTTCAAAAGGTTTATCGTATGCAGGGTGTTGAAATTGGTGATAAGCACGTTGAAGTAATGGTTCGTCAAATGCTTCGTAAGGTTCGTGTTGTAGATGCGGGCGAAACAAATGTACTTCCTGGTACACTGCTTGACATCCACCAATTTACAGATGCAAACGAAAAAGCTTTATTAAGCGGGAAACTACCTGCTACTGGACGTCCGGTATTACTTGGAATTACAAAAGCATCACTAGAAACAGATTCATTCTTATCCGCTGCGTCCTTCCAAGAAACAACAAGAGTTCTTACAGATGCTGCTATAAAAGGTAAACGTGATGAATTACTAGGATTGAAAGAAAATGTTATCATCGGTAAACTTGTACCAGCAGGAACAGGAATGCCTCGCTATCGCAAAGCAGAGCCTGTTTTACGAGATACAACTTCCGAAGAAACAGTAACAATCGATTAAATTAACTTTGATTTGCGGTATTTGCTCCTAGAGCAGGTACCGCATTTTAAAGGAATATCTATAAACATATTTTAAATTTTTTTATTTACTATTGTTGACATCTCTTTTAGAAGATGGTAACATATCAAAGGTGCTCCTATTCACCTGTTACTTTGGAGGATATGGAAATGTCTTATGAAAAAGTATTACAGGCACAAAAGATTATTATAGGAACAAAACGCACAGTCAAAGCATTAAAAGACGGCTATGTCCGGGAGTTGATCGTTGCCAACGATGCTGAGCCCAAAGTTACAGCATTGGTTGTTAATCAAGCCCATGAAATGGAAGTTCCAATTATTTATGTTGACTCAATGAAAAAACTTGGGAAAGCATGCGGAATAGAAGTTAGTGCCTCAGCTGTTGCAATTATCCGTTAAAAACTGTTTTTGTAGATAGATTAGTCTGCAAAGACTTTGTTTTTGCACAAAAAAGAACCACCTGGATGTGTGGACTTACAAATATGAAGGGAGGAAAAACAAAATGCCTACTATTAACCAATTGGTGCGCAAGCCTCGTCAATCAAAAGAGGAGAAGTCAAAATCTCCAGCATTAAATAAAGGTTACAACAGCTTTAAAAAATCACAAACAAATGTAACTTCACCACAAAAACGCGGTGTATGTACTCGTGTTGGTACAATGACACCTAAGAAGCCTAACTCAGCGTTGCGTAAATATGCACGTGTACGTTTGACTAACGGTATTGAGGTGACTGCGTATATTCCTGGAATCGGACACAATCTTCAAGAACACAGTGTTGTTCTTATCCGTGGAGGACGTGTAAAGGATTTACCTGGAGTACGTTATCACATCGTACGTGGAGCTCTTGATACGGCTGGAGTAAACAACCGTATGCAATCACGTTCAAAATATGGTACTAAGAGACCAAAAGCACCTAAGAAATAATACAAACTATAAGCAGCTTTCTTGAAAGGAGGAAATTTTATGCCACGTAAAGGTCCTGTAGCAAAAAGAGATGTATTACCAGATCCATTATACAATTCTAAGCTAATTACTCGTCTAATCAACAAAATGATGGTTGACGGTAAAAGAGGTAAATCACAAGCAATACTTTATTCTGCATTTGAAACGATTCGTGAGCGTTCGGGTAAAGAACCAATGGAAGTTTTCGAAGCAGCGCTTAAAAATATCATGCCTGTATTAGAGGTAAAAGCACGCCGTGTTGGTGGAGCAAACTACCAAGTACCAATTGAGGTGCGTCCTGATCGTAGAACAACACTTGGTCTTCGTTGGTTAGTTAACTATGCGCGTCTTCGCGGTGAAAAAACAATGGAAGAGCGTTTAGCTAATGAAATCATGGATGCAGCAAATAGTACTGGCGCATCTGTTAAGAAACGTGAAGATACACACAAAATGGCAGAAGCAAACAAAGCGTTTGCTCACTATCGTTGGTAATTTTAACCTAGGAAGGGGAAAGACCCAATGGCAAGAGAGTTCTCCTTAAAAAATACTCGTAATATCGGTATCATGGCACATATTGATGCCGGTAAAACAACAACCACTGAGCGTGTCCTTTATTACACTGGTCGTATTCATAAGATTGGTGAAACGCATGAAGGTGCATCTCAGATGGACTGGATGGAGCAGGAACAAGAGCGTGGAATCACAATCACTTCTGCTGCAACAACTGCACAATGGCACGGCCACCGTGTAAACATCATTGACACACCGGGACACGTAGACTTCACAATCGAAGTTGAACGTTCACTTCGTGTTCTTGATGGCGCGGTAGCTGTACTTGATGCACAATCTGGTGTTGAGCCTCAAACTGAAACAGTTTGGCGTCAAGCAACAACTTATGGTGTACCACGTGTAGTATTTGTTAACAAAATGGATAAAATCGGTGCAGACTTCTTGTATTCAGTTGGAACTATCCATGATCGTTTACAAGCAAATGCTCATCCAATTCAGTTACCAATTGGTGCTGAGGATCAATTCCATGCAATCATTGACCTAGTTGAAATGAATGCAGTTTTCTACGCAGATGACTTAGGTGAGAATATCGAGGTTCGTGAAATTCCTGAAGAACATCGTGAACTAGCTGAAGAATACCGCGAGAAATTAGTTGAAGCAGTTGCAGAACTTGATGAAGAGTTAATGGAAAAATACCTTAACGGTGAGGAAATCACTAAAGAAGAGCTGAAAGCTGGCATTCGTAAAGGTACTGTTAATGTTGAATTCTACCCTGTTATCTGTGGATCAGCATTCAAAAACAAAGGTGTTCAATTAATGCTTGATGCTGTAGTTGACTATCTCCCATCTCCGTTAGATGTACCTGCAATCAAAGGTACACTACCTGATTCAGATGAAGAAGTTTTGCGTCATTCAGATGATGATGAGCCATTCTCAGCGCTAGCGTTTAAAGTTATGACGGACCCTTATGTTGGTAAATTAACATTCTTCCGTGTATACTCTGGAACCTTAGACGCTGGATCATATGTCCAAAACTCTACAAAAGGCAAACGTGAGCGTGTTGGACGTATTCTACAAATGCATGCGAATAGCCGTCAGGAAATCGCTAAGGTTTACTCCGGTGACATTGCTGCTGCTGTAGGATTGAAAGATACAACAACTGGTGATACTCTATGTGATGATAAGAACCTTGTTATCTTAGAGTCAATGGTATTCCCTGAACCAGTAATTCAACTTTCAGTTGAACCAAAATCTAAAGCAGACCAAGATAAAATGAGTACTGCTTTACAAAAACTGCAAGAGGAAGATCCTTCTTTCCGTGCACATACAGATGTTGAAACTGGTCAAACAATCATCGCTGGTATGGGTGAACTTCACCTGGATATCCTCGTTGATCGTATGCGCCGTGAATTTAAGGTTGAAGCTAATGTAGGTGCACCACAGGTTGCGTATCGTGAAACTTTCCGTTCTTCTGCATCAGTTGAAGGTAAGTTCGCTCGTCAATCTGGTGGACGCGGACAATATGGTCACGTTTGGATTGAATTCTCACCTAATGATGAAGGTAAGGGCTTCGAATTTATTAATGGTATTGTTGGTGGTGTTGTTCCTCGTGAATACATCCCAGCTGTTCAAGCAGGTCTTATTGATTCGCTTGATAGAGGTGTTCTTGCTGGTTATCCTTTAGTTGATATTAAAGCAAAATTATTTGATGGATCATACCATGATGTTGACTCATCTGAAATGGCATTTAAAATTGCTGCTTCAATGGCTCTTAAAAACGCTGCTTCTAAATGTAGCCCTGTAATTCTTGAACCTGTCATGAAGGTTGAAGTTATTATTCCAGAGGAATACTTAGGAGATATCATGGGACAAGTTACTGCTCGTCGCGGACGCGTTGAAGGTATGGACGCACGCGGTAATGCACAGGTTGTTCGTGCGATGGTTCCACTTTCAGAAATGTTTGGTTATGCTACATCACTTCGTTCAAGTACGCAAGGTCGCGGAGTATTCTCTATGACCTTTGATCACTATGAAGAAGTTCCAAAATCAATTTCTGAAGAAATTATCAAAAAAAGTAAAGGTGAATAATTGATTTTCGCCTTTCTATAAAGTATAACTACTTATGAATACGTGGAAGCTGTGATATGGGACAAACCATTACACGGCTTCCACACGAAATACTTAATTTTTCTAATTTAAAGGAGGATTTCCTAATGGGTAAAGCAAAATTCGACCGTTCAAAGCCACACGTAAATATTGGTACAGTTGGTCACGTTGACCATGGTAAAACAACTCTAACTGCTGCAATCACTAACGTTCTTGCAAAAGCAGGCGGCGGAGAAGCACGCGGATATGATCAAATTGATAATGCACCAGAGGAAAAAGAACGTGGAATCACAATCAGTACTTCTCACGTAGAGTATGAAACGGCTACACGTCACTACGCTCATGTTGACTGCCCAGGACACGCTGACTATGTTAAAAACATGATCACAGGTGCAGCACAAATGGATGGTGGTATTCTTGTTGTATCTGCAACAGACGGCCCAATGCCACAAACTCGTGAGCACATTCTTTTATCTCGTCAAGTAGGTGTTCCATACCTTGTTGTATTCATGAACAAGTGTGACATGGTAGACGACGAAGAATTACTTGAATTAGTAGAAATGGAAATTCGTGATCTATTAACTGAATATGAATTCCCTGGCGATGACACTCCAGTTATCAAAGGTTCTGCTCTTAAAGCATTAGAAGGAGAAGCAGAATGGGAAGAAAAAGTTATCGAACTAATGAACGCTGTTGATGAGTATATCCCAACACCAGCTCGTGACACTGAAAAGCCGTTCATGATGCCTGTTGAGGATGTTTTCTCAATCACTGGCCGTGGAACAGTTGCTACTGGACGTGTTGAGCGTGGAGTAGTTAAAGTTGGTGACATAGTTGAGATCGTTGGTATGACTGAAGAGCCAAAATCTACTACAGTTACTGGTGTTGAAATGTTCCGTAAGCTTCTTGATTATGCAGAAGCTGGCGACAACATTGGAGCTCTTCTACGTGGTGTTGCACGTGAAGAAATCGAGCGTGGACAAGTTTTGGCTAAGCCTAAAACAATCACTCCACACACAAAATTCAAAGCTGAAGTTTATGTTTTATCAAAAGAAGAAGGTGGACGTCATACTCCATTCTTCACTAACTACCGTCCACAATTCTATTTCCGTACTTCTGATATTACTGGTATTTGTAATCTTCCAGAAGGCGTAGAAATGGTAATGCCTGGCGATAACATCGAAATGACTGTTGAACTTATCGCTCCAATCGCTATCGAAGAAGGTACAAAGTTCTCTATCCGTGAGGGTGGACGTACTGTAGGCGCTGGCGTCGTTGCTACAATTACTGAATAATTACTACTTTTAAAAGCAGATGGATGACGATCCATCTGCTTTTTTTTGCCCATTGCTCCAATCAACTGCAAAGTAACCAAAACACAAAGATTCTAGTTTCTTCTATAAAATATTGAACTCTGAATTAGGATATTTCTGGAGATTGATATTTCCTATTGTAATTGAGTGATAAGGTCTATATAATAGGAAAAGTGCTCAAAACATAAACAAAAAGAAAAATGTAATAGGTGTTGCGTTTCTTTTAGGTTTTATGTATAATAGACAATGTTGGTCTTTGACTGCGATGAAGTGGAAGGTTGCTGACACACCCGGCCGCTTTGCCATGGCGAGTGTGTGGGAAATTTTCACTGAGTAATGTCTATTTTAAAAATAGGCGATAAAAGGAGGGAAAATAATGGCAAAACAAAAGATTCGTATCCGTTTAAAAGCTTATGATCACAGGATTCTAGATCAATCAGCTGAAAAGATTGTTGAAACAGCAAAACGTTCAGGTGCATCTGTATCTGGTCCGATTCCGCTTCCTACTGAAAAAACTATTTATACGGTTCTTCGTGCGGTTCATAAGTACAAAGATTCACGTGAACAGTTTGAACAGCGGACACATAAGCGTCTAATCGACATCGTTAATCCAACTCCACAAACAGTTGATGCGTTGATGCGTTTAGATTTACCATCTGGTGTTGATATCGAAATTAAACTTTAATAACAATAAATAACAATTATCTAGGAGGTGTGACTTAAATGACCAAAGGAATCTTAGGAAGAAAGATTGGTATGACTCAAGTATTTGCAGAGAATGGTAACTTAATTCCTGTAACTGTTGTTGAGGCTGCTGCGAACGTAGTACTACAAAAGAAGACTGTTGAGAGTGACGGATATGTTGCTGTTCAAGTTGGTTTTGAAGACAAACGTGAAAAGTTAGCTAATAAACCTGAAAAGGGACATGTTTCAAAAGCAAATACTACTCCTAAGCGCTTCTTACGCGAATTCCGCGGAGATGACTTAGCAGGGTATGAAGTTGGTCAAGAAGTCAAAGTTGATATTTTCGCTGCAGGCGATGTAGTAGATGTAACAGGAATCTCAAAGGGTAAAGGTTTCCAGGGTGTAATTAAGCGCCACGGACAATCTCGCGGACCAATGGCACACGGATCTCGTTATCACCGTCGTCCAGGTTCAATGGGTCCTGTAGCTCCAAACCGTGTATTCAAAGGTAAATTATTACCAGGCCGCATGGGTGGAGAACAAATAACAGTTCAAAATCTAGAAATCATTAAAGTTGATGTAGAACGTAATTTACTTTTAATAAAAGGTAACGTTCCTGGACCAAGAAAAGGATTATTAAAGGTCAAAGGTGCGGTTAAAGCGTAACATCTTCATAAGAAAGGAGGAACAAAAGAATGCCTAAAGTTTCATTATTTAACCAAGGCGGTTCACAAGTTGGTGAAATCGAACTTAATGAATCAGTATTTGGTATCGAGCCTAACCAACACGTATTATTTGAAGCGATCGTAATGCAAAGAGCTTCTTTACGTCAAGGAACTCATAAAGTTAAAGTTCGTTCTGAAGTACGCGGTGGCGGACGCAAACCATGGCGTCAAAAAGGAACTGGTCGTGCTCGTCAAGGATCAATCCGTTCTCCACAATGGCGCGGAGGTGGTATTGTTTTCGGACCGACACCACGCAGCTATTCTTACAAATTACCGAAAAAAGTACGTCGCTTAGCGATTAAATCTGCACTTTCAACTAAAGTGTTAGAAGAAAAAATGTTAGTGTTAGAAAGCCTTGCTTTCGATGCGCCAAAAACAAAAGATTTCAAAGCAGTATTAGGTGGCCTTTCTGTTGAGAAAAAAGCACTTATTGTAACTGCTGACCTAGATGAAAATGTAGCACTTTCTGCTCGTAATATTCCTGGTGTAACAGTTGTAACAGCTGATGGAATCAATGTATTGGATGTTGTAAATCATGATAAGTTAATCATGACGAAAGCTGCAGTTGAAAAAGTAGAGGAGGTGCTTGCATAATGGATGCACGCGATATCATTAAGCGCCCCGTTATCACTGAACGTTCTACTGACCTAATGGCAGAAAAGAAATATACATTTGAAGTTGATGTTAGAGCTAATAAAACTCAAGTTAAAGATGCTGTTAAAGAGATCTTCGGCGTTGAAGTTGAGAAAGTTAACATCATGAACTACAAAGGTAAATTCAAACGCATGGGTAAATTCGGTGGTTACACAAACAAACGTCGTAAGGCAATTGTAAAATTAACAGCTAATAGCAAAGAAATCGAATTCTTTGAAGCTTAAGAAGCTAACAAGAAGAGGAGGGAAATAAAATGGCGATTAAAAAGTACAAACCTACCTCCAATGGTCGTCGCGGTATGACTACGTCTGATTTCGCTGAAATCACAACTAGCACACCTGAAAAATCTCTTTTAGCTCCGTTAAAGAGAAAAGGTGGCCGTAATAACCAAGGTAAGTTAACTGTTCGTCATCAAGGTGGCGGCCATAAGCGTCAATATCGTTTAATCGATTTTAAACGTACTAAAGATGGCATTCCAGGACGCGTTGCTACGATCGAATACGATCCAAACCGTTCTGCAAACATAGCGTTAATCAACTATGTAGATGGAGAAAAGCGTTATATCATTGCTCCTAAAAATCTACAAGTTGGAATGGAAGTTATGTCTGGCCCTGAAGCGGATATTAAAGTAGGAAATGCACTTCCATTGGTAAATATTCCAGTAGGTACTGTGGTACACAATATTGAATTAAAACCTGGAAAAGGCGGACAACTAGTACGTTCTGCTGGAACTTCTGCTCAAGTACTAGGTAAAGAAGGAAAATACGTACTTGTACGTTTAACTTCTGGTGAAGTTCGTATGATTCTTGCAGAGTGCCGTGCATCAATCGGTCAAGTAGGAAACGAACAACATGAACTTATTAATATCGGTAAAGCAGGTCGTTCGCGTTGGTTAGGTATTCGTCCAACTGTTCGTGGATCTGTTATGAACCCTAACGATCACCCACACGGTGGTGGTGAAGGACGTTCACCTATCGGTCGTAAATCTCCAATGTCACCATGGGGTAAACCAACTCTTGGTTACAAAACACGTAATAAAAAGAACAAATCCGACAAGTTTATCGTACGTCGTCGTAAAAAATAACGGGGTTGCACTACGGTTCCAAGAACGAACCGTAGCACAATCACGAAGGGAGGTCCATCCATGGGTCGCAGCTTAAAAAAAGGGCCATTTGTTGATGATCATTTAATTGTTAAGATCGAAAAGTTAAATGAAACTGAAAGTAAACAAGTTGTTAAAACTTGGTCACGTCGTTCTACGATCTTCCCACAATTTATAGGCCACACAATCGCTGTTTATGATGGTCGCAAACATGTGCCTGTATATGTTACTGAAGACATGGTAGGCCACAAGCTTGGAGAATTTGCTCCAACTCGTGCTTACAAGGGTCACGGTAATGATGATAAGAAAACAAGACGTTAAGAGAGGAGGGCATTCAAATGCAAGCTAAAGCTGTTGCAAGAACAGTTCGTATTGCTCCTCGTAAAGCACGTTTAGTCGTAGATTTAATTCGAGGAAAGCAAGTTGGTGAAGCGGTGGCGATTTTAAATCTTACACCTAAGTTTGCTTCTCCAATTGTTGAGAAAGTACTAAAATCAGCTATGGCAAATGCCGAGCATAATTATGAAATGGACATCAATAGCTTGGTTGTTACTCAAGCTTTTGTTGACGAAGGACCAACTTTAAAACGTTTCCGTCCTCGTGCAATGGGCCGTGCTAGCCAAATTAACAAACGCACAAGCCACATTACAATCGTTCTATCAGAAAAGAAGGAGGGATAATCAGTGGGTCAAAAAGTAAATCCTGTCGGTTTGCGTATCGGTATCATCAAAGATTGGGAATCTAAGTGGTACGCAGGTAAAGACTTTGCTACCCTTTTACACGAAGACCTTAAAATTCGTGAATACATTGCGAAGCGTTTGAAAGATGCTTCTGTATCTAAAGTTGAAATCGAACGTGCTGCAAACCGTGTGAATGTAACAGTTCATACTGCGAAGCCTGGTATGGTTATCGGTAAAGGCGGAACAGAAGTTGAAGCACTTCGTAAAGCACTAAACCAATTAACTGGCAAACGTGTACACATCAACATTCTTGAAATTAAAAGAGCTGACCTTGATGCGAAATTAGTAGCTGAAAACGTTGCTCGTCAATTAGAAAACCGTGTATCCTTCCGTCGTGCACAAAAGCAAGTTATCCAACGTGCAATGCGTTTAGGAGCGAAAGGTATTAAAACACAAGTATCAGGTCGTTTAGGCGGTGCAGATATTGCACGTGCTGAACACTATAGCGAAGGAACAGTTCCACTTCACACACTTCGTGCCGATATCGACTATGCTACAGCTGAAGCTGATACTACGTATGGTAAGCTTGGCGTAAAAGTATGGATCTATAAGGGAGAAGTCCTTCCTACTAAGAAGAAACCTGCGGAAGGAGGCAAATAATTATGTTATTGCCAAAACGCGTTAAATATCGCCGTCAACACCGTGGAAAAATGCGCGGTCAAGCTAAAGGTGGCACTGAAGTAACATTTGGTGAATTCGGCCTACAAGCAACTGAAGCTTCATGGATCACAAATCGTCAAATTGAAGCTGCTCGTATTGCAATGACTCGTTACATGAAACGTGGCGGTAAAGTTTGGATTAAAATTTTCCCTCACAAGCCTTTTACTGCAAAACCTCTTGAAGTGCGGATGGGTTCTGGTAAAGGTGCGCCTGAAGGTTGGGTAGCTGTTGTTAAACCAGGAAAAGTTATGTTTGAAATCGCTGGAGTATCTGAAGAAGTTGCACGTGAAGCACTTCGTCTAGCTATGCACAAACTTCCTGTAAAGTGTAAGTTTGTAAAACGTGAAGAAATTGGTGGTGAATCAAATGAGAGCTAATGAAATCAAAGACCTTACCACTGCTGAAATTGAACAAAAAGTTAAATCATTAAAAGAAGAGCTTTTCAACCTTCGCTTCCAATTAGCGACTGGTCAACTTGAAAATACAGCTCGCATTCGTGAAGTACGAAAAGGGATCGCTCGCATGAAAACAGTGATTCGTGAGAGAGAAATCAGCGTTAACAAGTGATTATTGAGAGGAGGTTCACACAATGAGTGAACGTAACCAACGCAAGGTTTACACTGGACGTGTTGTTTCTGACAAAATGGACAAAACCATTACTGTTTTAGTTGAGACATACAAAACACATTCATTATACGGTAAACGCGTTAAGTACTCTAAAAAGTTTAAAGCTCATGATGAGCAAAATGAAGCAAAAATTGGCGATATCGTACGTATCATGGAAACTCGTCCGCTTTCTGCGACAAAGAGATTCCGTTTAGTAGAAGTTACGGAAGTAGCGGTTATTATTTAATTGTTCGGATAAAGCATCATTCCGAAGGGAGGTTACACACATGATTCAACAAGAATCACGTTTAAAAGTTGCTGATAACTCTGGTGCACGTGAGGTACTTACTATTAAAGTACTTGGTGGTTCTGGCCGTAAGTTTGCTGGTATCGGTGATGTTATCGTATGTACAGTAAAACAAGCAACACCAGGTGGCGTTGTTAAAAAGGGTGACGTTGTTAAGGCTGTTATTGTTCGTACAAAGAGCGGTGCACGTCGACAAGATGGAACCTACATTCGTTTCGATGAAAACGCATGTGTAATTATCAAGGATGATAAGAGCCCACGTGGAACACGTATTTTCGGACCTGTTGCTCGTGAACTACGCGATAGCAACTTTATGAAAATTGTATCCTTGGCTCCAGAAGTACTATAATATAAATTCAATTGCCTTTAAGGAGGTGCTTACTGATGCATGTGAAAAAAGGTGATAAGGTCAAGGTCTTATCTGGTAAGGATAAAGGTAAAACAGGTGTGATCCTAGCTGCCTATCCGAAGGATAACCGTGTACTAGTAGAAGGTGTAAACATCGTGAAAAAACATGCGAAACCTTCACAAGTGAATCCTCAAGGTGGAATTATGACCTATGAGGCGCCAATTCATGTATCAAACGTTTTACCTATCGACCCTAAGTCTGGTAACCCAACTCGTGTAGGTTACAAAACGGTTGATGGCAAAAAAGTACGTGTAGCAAAATCTGGTGAAATTTTAGATAAATAGTTTAAATTTTAGAAGGGAGGTACAATAAGTGAGCCGCCTAAAAGAAAAGTTTGTTAAAGAAGTAACACCTGCTCTTATGAGCAAGTTCAACTATAAATCAGTAATGCAAGTTCCACAGCTTGATAAAATTGTTATCAACATGGGTGTGGGTGATGCAGTATCAAACGCAAAAGCATTAGATATTGCTGTTGAAGAACTAGCGACTATCACTGGTCAAAAACCTGTTGTAACTCGCGCTAAGAAATCAATCGCAGGATTCCGTCTACGTGAAGGTATGCCGATTGGTGCAAAAGTAACTCTTCGCGGTAAGCGTATGTACGAATTCTTAGATAAATTAGTTTCTGTTTCTTTACCGCGTGTACGTGATTTCCGTGGTATTTCTAAGAAAGCATTCGATGGTCGTGGTAACTATACATTGGGTGTTAAAGAACAATTAATCTTCCCTGAAATTGATTATGATAAAGTAAGCAAGGTTCGTGGAATGGATATCGTTATCGTAACTACTGCTAACACGGATGAAGAAGCACGTGAACTATTAACACAATTTGGAATGCCATTCCAAAAGTAATCGCTAAATAAGGGAGGCGAAAACGTGGCTAAAAAGTCAATGATTGCGAAACAAAAACGCACGCCTAAATTCCCGGTACAAGAGTACACACGCTGTGAACGTTGCGGCCGTCCGCACTCAGTATACCGTAAATTTAAGCTTTGCCGTATTTGTTTCCGTGAATTAGCATACAAGGGACAAATTCCTGGTGTCAAAAAAGCTAGCTGGTAAAACCCAAGTCTGGGAAGGAGGTAAAAATAATGGTCATGACAGATCCAATTGCTGATATGCTTACTCGCATTCGTAATGCGAATATGGTGCGTCACGAAAAGTTAGAAGTGCCTGCTTCTAATATGAAAAAAGAAATTGCTGATATTTTAAAGCGTGAAGGTTTCGTTCGTGATGTCGAGTTTATTGAAGACAACAAACAAGGTATTATCCGTATCTTCTTGAAGTACGGTTCAAATAACGAACGTGTTATCACTGGTCTAAAGCGCATAAGCAAGCCTGGACTTCGAGTTTACGCAAAATCTACTGAGGTACCACGTGTACTTAACGGTCTTGGTATCGCATTAGTTTCAACTTCACAAGGTGTTATTACTGATAAACAAGCTCGTGCAAACCAAATTGGCGGAGAAGTTCTAGCATACGTTTGGTAATCGAGTCTTTGAATGAATGGAGGTGCACTAAATGTCTCGTATAGGAAAACTACCTATTGAAATTCCTGCTGGAGTTACCGTTACAATTGTTAAAAATAACGTTTCTGTTAAAGGACCTAAAGGCGAATTAACCCGCTCTTTTGACCCGGAAATTGGAATTACTCTTGAAGAGAACGTTGTAACAGTTACTCGTCCATCTGATGCGAAGGAACACCGCGCTTTACACGGTACTACACGCGCGGTACTTGCGAACATGGTTGAAGGTGTTTCTGCAGGTTTCGAAAGAAAGTTAGAATTAATCGGGGTTGGTTACCGTGCTCAAAAGCAAGGTACTAAACTTGTATTAAACGTTGGATATTCTCATCCAGTTGAATTTAATCCTGAAGCTGGCCTTGAAATTGAAGTGCCAACAAATACAAAGATTACAATTAAAGGGATTGATAAAGAACGTGTTGGTGAATTAGCAGCCAATATCCGTCAAGTCCGTCCTCCTGAGCCGTATAAAGGTAAAGGAATTCGTTACGAAGGCGAATTTGTTCGTCGTAAAGAAGGTAAAACAGGTAAGTAATGCCGCATAGGTAAAACGAAAGGAGTGACGTAAATGATTACGAAGCTTGACAAAAACGCTACTCGCAAGAAAAGACATGCTCGTGTTCGTGCGAAACTTAGCGGTACTTCAGCTCGTCCACGCCTAAATGTGTTTCGTTCAAACAAACATATTTATGCGCAGCTTATCGATGACATGAGTGGAGTAACTTTAACAAGTGCTTCTACATTAGATAAAGAGTTCGATCTTGAATCTACAACAAATATGGAAGCTGCACAAAAAGTCGGAGAATTAGTCGCTAAACGTGCGGTAGAAAAAGGTATCTCTTCTGTTGTTTTTGACCGTGGGGGCTACCTATATCACGGACGTATTCAAGCATTAGCTGATGCTGCTCGTGAAAACGGCCTACAATTTTAATAGACAAAGGAGGGACATACACAATGATACGTCGTATTGATCCAAACAAACTTGAACTAGAAGAGCGCGTAGTAACGATTAACCGTGTTGCGAAAGTTGTTAAGGGTGGTCGTCGTTTTCGCTTCTCTGCTCTAGTAGTAGTTGGTGATAAAAACGGTCATGTTGGTTTTGGTACTGGTAAAGCTCAAGAAGTACCTGACGCTATTCGTAAAGCAATCGAAGACGCGAAGAAAAACCTAATCGAAGTTGCAATGGTTGGAACAACTATTCCTCACCAAGTAATTGGACGTTTTGGTGCTGGTGAAATATTCCTAAAACCTGCTTCAGAAGGTACAGGAGTTATTGCTGGTGGACCAGTACGTGCTGTACTTGAATTAGGCGGGGTAGGCGATATCCTTTCTAAATCACTTGGAACAAACACTCCGATCAACATGGTTCGTGCAACACTTGATGGACTAAAACAATTAAAACGTGCTGAAGACGTAGCGAAATTACGTGGAAAATCAGTAGAAGAACTGTTAGGATAAGGAGGGAAATCAAATGGCAAACAAACTATTAGTTACCCTCAGCCGTAGCGTAATTGGTCGTCCTGAAGACCAACGCGCAACAGTTACAGCTTTAGGTTTACGTAAATTAAATCAAACAGTTGAGCACCAAGATAATGCTGCTATTCGCGGTATGATTACAAAAGTTGCTCACCTTGTAACAGTTAAAGAACAATAATGGATTCTTTTCTTTCATAAGGAGGTGCCAATATGAAACTTCATGAACTAAAACCTGCAGAAGGTTCTCGCAGAGAACGTAAACGTCTAGGACGCGGTACCGCTTCTGGTCAAGGTAAAACTGCTGGTAAAGGACATAAAGGTCAAAATGCTCGGTCAGGCGGAGGTGTCCGTCTTGGATTTGAGGGTGGTCAAACACCTTTATTCCGTCGTTTACCAAAACGCGGATTTACAAATATAAACCGTAAAGAATATGCCATCGTGAACCTTGACGTTCTTAACCGCTTTGAAGACGGTACAGAAGTTACTCCAGAACTTCTTATCGAAACGGGTATTGTTAAGAACGAGAGAGCAGGAATTAAAATTCTTGCTAAAGGTAAGGTAGAGAAAAAACTTTCAGTTAAAGCTCACAAATTCTCCTCTACTGCCAAAGAAGCAATTGAAGCTGTAGGCGGAACTGCTGAGGTGATCTAATGTTCCAGACAATCTCCAATTTTATGCGCGTCGGTGATATTAGAAAGAAAGTGTTTTATACACTAATAATGTTAGTAGTATTTCGTTTAGGCACCTTCATTCCTGTGCCAAATGTAAATGCTGATATACTCGCAGCACAAGATAAATTAAGTGTATTCGGTATTTTAAATACCTTTGGCGGTGGGGCGTTGCAAAACTTCTCCATTTTAGCCATGGGTATTATGCCGTACATCACTGCTTCGATTATTATTCAGTTGTTGCAAATGGATGTTGTTCCGAAATTTACGGAATGGTCAAAACAGGGTGATGCTGGTCGTCGTAAATTAGCTCAATTTACCCGTTATTTTACAATTGTACTTGGCTTCATTCAAGCCTTAGGAATGTCTTATGGCTTTAATAGTATGGCAAGTGGTCAGTTAATTAAAAACCCAGGTATTGGCACGTATTTACTAATTGCAGTTGTTTTGACTGCTGGTACTGCGTTTCTATTATGGGTTGGTGAGCAAATTACCGAAAAAGGTGTTGGAAATGGTATTTCCATCATCATCTTTGCTGGTATTGTTGCAAGTATTCCAAGTACAGTTAACCAGATCTATGTTCAACAATTTGAAAATGCGGGAGATCAGTTATTCCTACGAATTATAACTATCGTCTTAATTGTACTTGCTGTTATTGCAATTGTTGTTGGAACTATTTTTATTCAACAAGCAATAAGGAAAATTCCGATTCAATATGCAAAACAACGTGCAATTAACGGTCGTAATGCTGGTGCTCAACAGTCAACACATATGCCATTAAAGGTTAATGCTGCTGGTGTTATCCCAGTAATTTTCGCTGTTTCTTTTATTGTAACTCCTAGAACCATCGCATCATTTTTTCCAACGAATGATGTAACGCTCTGGATTACAAAGGTATTTGATTATTCCCACCCAATTGGGATGACTCTATATGCCGCACTAATTATTGCATTTACTTATTTCTATGCTTTCATTCAGGTAAACCCTGAACAAGCAGCAGAAAATTTGCAAAAACAAAGTGGCTATATACCTGGTATCAGACCAGGTAAGAGTACAAAAGAATATTTAACTCGCGTATTGTACCGTTTAACTTTTGTTGGAGCACTCTTCCTTGCTGTTATTTCTGTACTTCCTATGTTCTTTATTGAAATAGCGAATTTGCCGCAATCAGCACAAATTGGTGGAACTAGCTTACTAATCGTAGTGGGTGTTGCCCTAGATACGATGAAGCAGCTTGAATCACAATTAGTTAAACGTCACTATAAAGGTTTTATCAAATAAAATGGTTTTGGGGACTTAGGTCTCCTAAACCGATAATAAGCACGAGGGGGGAACACGTGTGAATTTAGTATTAATGGGGCTTCCAGGTGCTGGAAAAGGCACTCAGGCTGAACAAATCGTCGAAAAATACGGCATCCCTCATATCTCTACTGGAGATATGTTCCGTGCAGCGATGAAAGAAGGAACGGAACTAGGTTTAAAAGCAAAATCCTTCATGGATCAAGGCGATCTTGTACCTGATGAAGTTACAATCGGCATAGTTCGTGAACGGTTAAGTAAAAAGGACTGTGAAAAGGGCTTTTTACTTGATGGTTTTCCTAGAACGGTACCTCAAGCAGATGCATTAGAAACACTACTATCTGATTTAGGTAAAAAGATTGATTATGTAATCAATATTAGTGTGGATAAAAGTATTTTAATGGAACGTTTGACTGGTCGTCGTATTTGTAAGGATTGTGGTTCAACGTATCATTTAGTATTTAATCCTCCTGCTAAAGAGGGTACTTGCGACAAATGTGGCGGTGAACTCTACCAAAGAGCTGATGATAATGCGGAGACCGTTCAAAATCGTTTAGACGTAAATATTAAACAACAAGAACCATTGCTTACATTTTATGAAGCAAAAGGCTATGTACGTACGATTAATGGCCAGCAGGATATCAATTTGGTATTTGCTGACATCAATAACCTGCTCGGGGGCAACGAATGATCTTTTGTAAAACCCCGAATCAAGTTGAAATCATGCGTGTGGCTGGACGTATTGTTGCGCTCACGCACCTTGAACTAAAGAAGCACATTATTCCTGGTATAACTACGTATGAATTGGATCAAATAGCTGAGGAGTTTATTCTCTCTCAGGATGCAATTCCTTCGTTTAAAGGATATAATGGTTTCTGTGGCAGTATCTGTACAAGTGTGAACAATGAACTTGTTCATGGTATACCCGGTGATGTTGTCCTAAATGAAGGGGACATTATCAGTATCGATATTGGTGCAAAATATAAAGGCTACCATGGAGATTCTGCATGGACATACGGTGTAGGAAAAATTGATGAGGATTCTCAACGTCTTTTGGACATAACAGAGGAATCACTTTATCAAGGTCTCAATGAAGCAAAACCAGGCGAGCGTCTCTCGAACATCTCCCATGCGATTCAAAAGTATGTGGAAGCAAATGGTTTTTCTATTGTACGCGAGTATGTAGGACACGGTGTAGGGCAAGACTTACATGAGGAACCCAATATCCCTCATTTTGGTCCGCCAAACATTGGTCCGCGTCTGAAGCCTGGCATGGTTCTGGCAATTGAACCGATGGTGAATGCCGGAAGCCGATATGTTAAAACATTGGCGGATAATTGGACAGTTGTGACGGTTGATGGAGGAAGATGTGCCCATTTTGAGCATACGATCGCTATCACTGAAACGGGGTATGATGTTTTAACCAAACTTTAAAATTTGGTGATTTCCAATGTTCAATCCGGTCAAAATCCAAAACTGTGCAATTTCTAATTGTTTCTAACGGACGAATGCTAATCAATATGTTATACTAGTTAAGTTGGTTATTTATTGATTACGCTTCTTCTAAGGTTCAGAACAGTATGAAGGAATCAGAACGTGCAATTACTGAGAGCTTTTGCTTTGCACAATCAAATAATGAACGCCTATCTGAAATAGAGAAGGGAGACGAGTCTAATGGCCAAAGATGATGTAATTGAAATTGAAGGTAAAGTAATAGAAACTTTGCCGAACGCAATGTTTAAAGTAGAATTAGAAAATGGTCATACTGTGCTAGCTCATGTTTCTGGTAAAATCCGAATGCATTTCATTCGAATCCTTCCGGGTGACAAAGTTACTGTTGAGCTTTCTCCATATGACTTAACACGCGGAAGAATTACTTACCGCTTCAAATAATCTGCTTGCACTCCGAACTACCAAGGAGGTTAGGATAATGAAAGTAAGACCATCTGTAAAGCCGATCTGCGAAAAGTGCAAAGTTATCCGTAGACGCGGAAAAGTTATGGTTATCTGTGAAAACCCTAAACATAAACAAAAACAAGGTTAATCTTGAAGGAGGTGCGCTCATTTATGGCACGTATTGCTGGTGTAGATATTCCACGTGAAAAACGTGTAGTAATATCTTTAACTTACATTTATGGTATTGGTAAAAATACTGCACAAAAAGTATTAGCTGAAGCTGGTGTTTCAGAAAGTACTCGAGTGCGTGATCTAACAGAAGACGAATTAAACAAAATCCGTGATATCATCGACAAACTAAAAGTTGAAGGTGACCTTCGCCGTGAAATTTCTCTTAACATTAAGCGTTTAATGGAAATCGGCTGCTACCGCGGATTACGTCATCGTCGTGGTTTACCGGTTCGTGGACAAAATACGAAAAACAACGCTCGTACACGCAAAGGTCCTCGTAAGACTGTAGCGAACAAGAAGAAGTAATCGGCAAAGGAGGTTATTTAAATGGCACGTAAAACTAATACACGTAAACGTCGTGTTAAAAAGAATATTGAATCAGGTATTGCACATATCCGCTCAACATTTAACAACACTATCGTAACAATCACTGATGTTCATGGAAATGCAATATCATGGTCAAGTGCTGGTGCACTTGGATTTAGAGGTTCGCGTAAGTCTACTCCGTTTGCAGCGCAAATGGCGGCAGAAACTGCAGCAAAGACATCCATCGAACATGGTATGAAAACTTTAGAAGTTACTGTTAAAGGTCCAGGTGCAGGACGTGAAGCTGCTATCCGTGCTTTACAAGCTGCTGGCCTTGAAGTAACAGCAATTAAAGACGTTACTCCTGTTCCTCATAACGGATGCCGTCCACCAAAACGCCGCCGTGTTTAATTTTTCTGTATAGAATTTGTATCCCTCGTCTATAATGGGATATGTACTATATTTTCGTTCTTATACAGAAATCTTATTCCAGTTGTTGTGCACAAAGCGGGAACGTAAACATAGGGGAATTTCGATTAGCATAAACTAATTGGGGTTTCGACGTTTTGAAGGAGGGTTATTTGATGATTGAAATAGAAAAACCAAAAATCGAAACGGTTGAGATCAACGATGATGCCAAGTTTGGTAAGTTCATCGTAGAGCCACTTGAGCGTGGATATGGTACCACTTTGGGTAACTCCTTACGTCGTATCCTATTATCTTCACTCCCAGGTGCCGCTGTTACATCGATTCAGGTCGATGGGGTGCTCCATGAGTTCTCAACAATTGAAGGCGTTGTAGAGGATGTAACATCCATCATTTTAAACATTAAAAAATTAGCGTTAAAAATCTATTCTGATGAAGAGAAAACACTTGAAATTGATGTTCAAGGTGAACGGGTAGTTAAAGCTGGAAATATCACTCATGATAGTGATGTTGAAATTTTAAATCCTGACCTTCATATTGCTACACTTTCTGCAAGTGGCCATCTTCGTATGCGATTGACGGCGAAACGCGGGCGTGGTTATACTCCTGCTGTACAAAATAAGCGAGAAGATCAACCTATAGGTGTGATTCCAATCGATTCTATTTTTACACCTGTTTCTCGTGTATCCTTTCAGGTAGAAAACACTCGTGTAGGTCAAATGTCAAATTTTGATAAGTTAACGCTAGATGTTTGGACAGATGGAAGTACTGGACCAAAAGAAGCGATTGCACTTGGTTCGAAAATTTTGACCGAGCATTTGAACATTTTCGTGGGTCTGACTGACGAAGCTCAAAATGCTGAAATCATGATTGAAAAAGAAGAGGACCAAAAAGAAAAGGTTCTTGAGATGACGATTGAAGAACTTGATTTATCAGTTCGTTCATATAATTGCTTAAAGCGTGCGGGAATCAATACTGTTCAGGAATTGGCTAACAAGACTGAAGAAGATATGATGAAAGTACGTAACTTAGGCCGCAAATCACTCGAAGAAGTGAAGGCGAAACTAGAAGAGCTTGGATTAGGCTTACGCAAGGATGACTGATTAGTTAATCCGTATTAACTTGTTGTTTACTTCCTGCTAACTCATCCGATTTAATGACTTCAACAAAGGAGGGAACCCTTCATGGCATACAGAAAGTTAGGACGCACAAGCGCACAGCGTAAAGCTATGCTTCGTGATTTAACAACTGATTTAATTATCAATGAGCGCATTCAAACAACAGAAACTCGTGCGAAGGAATTGCGCAGTACTGTTGAGAAAATGATTACTTTAGGCAAACGCGGTGATTTACATGCACGCCGTCAAGCTGCTTCTTACGTTCGTAATGAAGTTGCTGATGCTGAAAATGGTCAGAGCGCATTACAAAAATTATTCGTTGATATCGCTCCTCGTTACCAAGAGCGTCAAGGTGGATATACTCGAATTATGAAAATTGGTCCACGCCGCGGTGACGCAGCACCAATGGTTATTATCGAGTTAGTTTAACTCTTAGGAGACAAGGGCGCTGGACAGTTTAATATAAAACTTGTTCCTTCGCCCTTTTTTCGTATCTATTTAATATATGCTTTACGACCCAAGCCAAAAAGAGTGTTATGATGAGCGTAATCCCTATATTTTAGGGCCTATTGGAAGATCCTTTCCTGGAGGGATAATCTGGATATGAATTGATTATTCAAGTCTATAGATTTCCTTTTTATGTCTCGTCTAGCTCATGCACCTCCTCCCATTTCTTTTTAGAAATCCCTTTATTACTGCAGAAACGTGATTCTGCAAAGGGTTGAGGTGCAGGCTTTTTTTGCATTCTGAGGTTTTTTTTAATAAGATTAGATGAGATGAGATGAGGGGGAGGAATAGTAGTTTGAATGAGCCAATCGTAACCCTTAAAAATGTATCCTTTCAATATGAATCCCAAGACCGTCCTGCCCTTGATAATGTTAGCTTTGACATATACGAAGGGGAGTGGCTGGCTATTGTCGGTCATAATGGTTCAGGCAAGTCTACAATGGCAAAGCTGTTAAATGGTTTGCAATTTCCACAACAGGGAGAAATAAATGTTTGTGGCATCATGCTTACGGAAGATTCAATTTGGGATGTTCGAAAACAATTAGGAATGGTTTTTCAAAATCCAGATAATCAGTTTGTTGGCACGACCGTACAAGATGATGTGGCTTTTGGTTTAGAAAATCATGGAATTGTTAGAGATGAAATGGTCTTTAGAGTGAATGACGCCTTAAAAAAGGTGAATATGGATCAGTTTCTTGATCAAGAGCCACACCATCTTTCAGGCGGACAAAAGCAGCGAGTGGCAATTGCCGGTGTTCTTGCCTTAAGGCCGTCTATTATTATTTTAGATGAAGCGACATCGATGCTAGACCCTCGGGGGAGAGAAGATGTATTGGAAACCGTACGGCTTTTAAAAGAGGAAAGATTGCTTACGGTCATATCAATTACCCATGATTTAGAAGAGGCAGCAAAGGCAGACCGGATTATTGTAATGAATCAAGGAGAGGTATACCGCGAAGGTACCCCGGAAGAAATCTTTTCCCTAGATGATGAATTGATTCATTTAGGCTTGGATATTCCTTTCTCAGTTAAAATGAGCAAAGCCTTCCGTCAGAAGGGGATTGACTTTTCAAAGTACTATTTAACCGAAGAAGAGTTGGTGAAAGAACTATGGACATCTCGCTCAGGAATGTAGAGTACCGTTACCAGGCCAACACGCCATTTGAACGACTTGCAATTGAAGATGTTTCAATTGATATTCCTTCGGGTACCTTCATGGCTATTATTGGACATACCGGATCAGGAAAGTCCACGGTGTTACAGCATTTAAATGGACTTTTGCAGCCGACAGAAGGAATGGTTGTAGTTGGGGAACGTGAAATAAAGGCGAAGCAAAAAAACAAAGACTTAAAAAAAGTCCGTCAAAGTGTTGGAATTGTATTTCAGTTTCCTGAACATCAATTGTTTGAAGAAACTGTTGAAAAGGATATTATGTTTGGCCCGTTGAATTTTGGTGTAACTGTTGACGAAGCGAAACGTAGGACACGTGCAGCACTTAAACAAGTGGGCTTGCACGAGGAACTTTTGGAAAAATCACCCTTTGACTTGTCAGGCGGACAAATGCGACGTGTTGCTATTGCAGGTGTATTAGCTATGGAACCCGATATCCTTGTACTGGACGAGCCTACGGCTGGATTAGATCCACGGGGACGCAAGGAGATTATGGATATGTTTTATTCTCTCCATAAGGAAAAAGGGCTATCTACCATATTGGTAACCCACAGTATGGAGGACGCTGCCCGGTATGCGGATCAAATTGTCATAATGCAGCAAGGCAGAGTTGTGAAACAAGGCACGCCAGAGGAGATTTTTTCTTCTTCCTTTGAATTAATCGATATGGGACTTGATGTTCCAGAGGTTGTTCGTTTTCAACTAAAGCTTGAAGAAAAAATGGGGATTAAATTAGGTAAAATATACCTGTCCATTGACCAGTTATCATCTGCAGTTTCGGACCTTTTAAGAAGAGGTGAGCGAAAATGATGGAAAAAATGATTTTCGGCAGGTATGTACCAGCAAATTCAATCATTCACCGGATGGACCCTCGTTCCAAGCTGACGATTATTTTCTTATTTGTTTGTGTTATCTTTTTAGCAAATAACTTGTTAACCTATTTGATAATTGGCATCTACACCTTTTCAATGTTAGGTTTGTCTCGGATTCCTTTCCGCTTTTTATACGCTGGTTTAAAGCCCGTTCTATGGCTGGTTGTTTTTACTTTATTACTCCAGTTGTTTTTTACAAAAGAAGGAAGTTTGCTTTTTGAATTCGGTTTTGTGAAAATTTATGAGGAGGGACTAAGACAAGGGATATTTATTTCCTTGAGATTCCTTTTCTTAATCTTAATGACATCATTGTTAACTTTAACGACAACACCAATTGAAATAACCGACGGATTAGAAACGCTGTTGCATCCGTTAAAAAAGGTGCGTTTTCCCGTTCATGAAATGGCATTAATGATGTCAATATCATTAAGGTTTATTCCAACGCTTATGCAGGAAACGGATAAGATTATGAAAGCACAGATAGCCCGCGGAGTAGAGTTTGCCAGTGGCCCGTTCAAGGAACGGATTAAGGCTGTTATTCCGTTACTTATACCTCTGTTTGTAAGCTCATTCAAACGTGCAGAGGAGCTTGCTATTGCGATGGAAGCAAGAGGGTATCGAGGCGGAGAAGGCAGAACGAAGTATCGTCAATTAAGCTGGCATCTAGTTGATTCACTTCAAATCATTTTCTTAGCAATCATTACAATACTATTATTATTATTACGTTCATAATGGAGCAGCCTATGCAGCGCTATAAATGTATAATTTCATATGATGGTACTGGTTTTTCGGGATATCAGGTTCAACCAAAAAAACGGACGATTCAAAGTGTATTCGAGGGCGTTTTAGAAAAAATGCATAAAGGGAAGCAAGTGAGAATATCCGGGTCTGGACGAACAGATGCCGGTGTACATGCTAAAGAGCAGGTTATTCATTTTGACTCACCCTTAGCCATTTCCACGGAGAGATGGGAAACGGCATTAAACTCTATGCTTCCAGAGGATATATCTGTCTTAACTGTAGAAAAGGCATCTGACACGTTTCATTCCCGTTTTGATGCTATTGGTAAGGAATACCGGTATGTACTCTCTCTTGCTAAAAAACGGGATCCGTTTATGCGTAACTATACTTATCATTATCCCTATCCATTAAATATATCTGCCATTGAAGAGGCATGCCAATATTTACTAGGAACCCATGATTTCTCAAGCTTTTGTTCAGCAAGAACAGGGGTGGAGGATAAAGTCCGGACGATTGATACCATCGAGGTTACAGTCAACGGGGAGCAGCTTACCTTTCGGTTTATTGGCAATGGTTTTTTATATAATATGGTTCGTATTTTGGTAGGTACTTTAATAGAAGTCGGCTCGGGAAACCGTAATCCTGAGGAATTACGTGAAATTCTAAAATCGAAAGACCGTCAATCTGCTGGTATAACGGCACCAGCGCAAGGCTTGTACCTTTGGAAGGTATTTTACGACTAGTAGTTTACTAACAACCCTACCTGGTGTAACATTTTCTTGACATATCGACGAAGAGCACTTATTATATTAGAGTGCGTGTTTTTAATCCCACGATAAAGCCCCGGAAAGTCTTAATCGTGATTGAAAATATATGATAAAAAAACTGAGCGTACCAGGGCTTTTGCTTCATTCCCGGAACAGAATGAATGCTAAAGTGCCTTAAAAGGTACGAAATAATAATCTTTTATGGATTTAATATAGGAGGGAAATTTCATGCGTACAACGTTTATGGCTAATGCCAACAATATCGAACGTAAATGGTATGTCGTTGATGCTGAGGGCCAAACTCTTGGTCGTCTTGCTTCTGAAGTAGCTGCAATTTTACGTGGTAAAAACAAACCGACTTTCACACCACATGTTGACACTGGTGATCATGTTATTATTATTAACGCTTCTAAAATTCACTTAACTGGTAACAAGTTAAATGATAAGATTTACTACCGTCACACTATGCATCCAGGTGGTTTAAAAACAAGAACTGCTTTGGAAATGCGTACGAACTATCCTGAGAAAATGCTTGAGCTTGCAATTAAAGGCATGCTTCCAAAGAATTCTCTAGGTCGTCAAACTTATAAGAAGTTAAATGTCTATGCTGGTAGCGAACATCCGCACCAAGCACAAAAACCTGAAGTTTACACACTTCGCGGATAATTTAGAGGGAGGGAAATAACTTGGCACAAGTTCAATATTATGGTACTGGTCGTCGTAAGAGCTCTGTCGCACGTGTGCGCTTAGTTCCAGGTACAGGTAAAGTTATAGTTAACGGACGTGACATTGAAGAATATATCCCATTTGAAGCTTTACGTATGGTTGTAAACCAACCATTAGTTGCTACTGAAACAAAAGGCAGCTATGATGTTCTTGTAAACGTAAGCGGCGGTGGTTATACTGGTCAAGCTGGCGCAATTCGCCACGGTATTGCTCGCGCATTACTTTTAGTTGATCCAGAATATCGTCCAACATTAAAGCGTGCAGGTCTATTAACACGTGACCCACGTATGAAAGAACGTAAGAAATACGGACTTAAAGGCGCTCGTCGTGCACCTCAGTTCTCAAAACGTTAATCTTTACATTTCAAAGACTCCCAACCATTGGTTGGGAGTCTTTTTTTATCTTTTCATAAGTAACGGTCACCAGAACGCCTCATGATGGCCTAATTTTTATTGATTTATGTTTTTCCTCTTAAATATGTCCTAAGGAAAGAATATAGGATAAAAATTGGCAATGGAAATATGGTTAGTACTTTGCATTTCTTACTTGAAAGGGATGAAGAATAGACGTAAGAGGTGAAAAGTAAGTGAATGTGATTACAACCTTCAAAGAAAAAAAACGCGATAAACAAATTAAATATGAGCGGTCTGTATTAAAGGACCTATCGATAAAAATGTTAAAAGAAAGAGTTCAACATTACTTTGGTGGTACAAAAATAGCCTCAAGTTTTGTGATGAATAAGGGAATCGAAGAAGCCTGTTATGATGTTGCACTAGAAGCCTATTTATTAGGGGCAAAATTAAGTAAATTTGGCTATTATGGAGAGAGCGTTGATGATGTTAGAAAACGCTGCTATAAAGAAGAGAAGCATTTAATTGATACCTTATATAACTTTTTACTCTATTGGGGACACGGCGAAGAAGGGATAATGTCGGAATCGCTTTATTACTCATGTGAGGGATACATTGATATTTGGTGGAGAGAAGGGTTTGACAAAGGGCAAAGGCGTCACAAGCTCCGCCTCCATTAGAAATATTTAACCTTAGAAATGGCTCTTTTTCTTTAGGACATGGTTATTCGAACGGAGATGTCCTTCATCGAGTTTATGAAGGACAACTTGCCTGGTTATTCGAACGGAGATGTCCTTCATCGAGTTTATGAAGGACAACTTGCCTGGTTATTCGAAGGGAGATGTCCTTCATCGAGTTTATGAAGGACAACTTGCCCGGTTATTCGAACGGAGTTGTCCTTCATCGAGGTTATGAAGGACAACTTGCTCAGCTTTTCGAAAGGAGGTGTCCATCATCGAAGTTATGAAGGACAACTTGCCCGGCTTTTCACACGGAGTTGTCCTTCATCGAGTTTATGAAGGACAACTTGCTCAGTTATTCGACCGGAGATGTCCTTCATCGAGTTTATGAAGGACAACTTGCTCAGTTATTCGACCGGAGATGTCCTTCATCGAGGTTATGAAGGACAACTTGCCTGGTTATTCGAACGGAGTTGTCCTTCATCGAGGTTATGAAGGACAACTTGCCTGGATATTTGAAAGGAGTTGTCCTTCATCGAGGTTATGAAAGACAACTTGCTCAGTTATTCGAACGGAGTTGTCCTTCATCGAGTTTATGAAGGACAACTTGCTCAGTTATTCGACCGGAGTTGTCCTTCATCGAGTTTATGAAGGACAACTTGCCTGGTTATTCGAACGGAGATGTCCTTCATCGAGGTTATGAAGGACATCTTGTTCGGTTATTCGAAAGGAGATGTCCTTCATCGAGCTGATGCTTGTTCCGAAGGCGCTTCCGCTTTTCGTTTCTTCCTGTTCTATTTTTTACTCTTGTCCCATATAGTTTAATGAATATGGACGAGCGGGAAGGAATGATTTGGGTGTTAAGATCTAGAATAAAGGTCATAGGTTTTTCTGTTGGTTTGCTTATTTTATTTCTGATTTTACAATATGATTTTACTAAAGAAGACACCTGGAGAAACTGGAATCTTCCGTTGTCAGGGAAAATTATATTAATTGATCCTGGACATGGCGGACCAGATGGTGGAGCGGGTACAGAACAAGTACTTGAAAAGGATATTGCCTTAAATATTTCACTGAAGGTTCGAGACTATTTACAGGAGCAAGGAGCCCTTGTCATCATGACACGCAACGAGGATAAGGACCTGGCAGAATCAGATACTAGAGGCTACAGCAGGAGGAAGGTAGAAGATTTAAAAAACAGACTTAAAATGATTAATGACAATGATAATGATTTCTTCGTCAGTATTCACCTTAACGCCATCCCATCAGCGAGATGGAGTGGTGCACAAACCTTCTACGCCCCTCATTTTAAAGAAAATGCTCGAGCATCAAAATTCATCCAGGAGGAACTTCGGGTTAATTTAGAAAATACAACACGTAAAGCAAAGCCGATCAATCGAGTCTATATTTTAAAACATGCGAAGAAACCCGGTGTCTTAGTTGAAGTTGGTTTTCTTTCAAATCCTACTGAAAGAGAAAAATTAAGAAATGATTCATACCAGGAGAAGGTGGCTGCATCAATTAGTCAAGGAATCCAACGATACTTTACGAATGAAGCAGAATTGATAGAAACAGACGAATGAAGGCTGTCGGGTGACACCTTCACTTTTTTTTACCATAAGGTATTTCTGCATGTTTATGGGGATAATGTGTGATTCAATTAACTGTTTCCCATTAGGATTATGGTATACTGAGAGTTGGAAACGAATTCATTAGGTGAGGTGTTTGTTTACATGTTAACAGAAGTAAAAGTCCTAGAAGTATTGGGCGGCCTTAAAGAACCATTTTTACATAAAACTTTAGCGGAATTAAATGCAATTGAGGAAGTAAAGATAAAAGAAGAAAAAAACCATGTGAGTGTAAAAATACAAATTGCTAAAACAGGCACATCTGAACAATTACAGCTGCAAACACAGGTGGTAAACTTATTAAAAGAAGCTGGGGCAAATACGGTTGGTATCCGTTTCAGTGAGCTTCCTGAAGAGGTATTAGCACAACATAGACAAGGGGTAAGCCAGACAGAAGAAGCTAATCTGCTTACCTCTAATAAAACAACATTTATTGCGATTGCATCGGGTAAGGGGGGAGTGGGGAAATCCACGGTTTCCGTCAATCTCGCTGTTGCCTTAGCTCGATTAGGGAAAAAGGTAGGCTTAATTGATGCAGATATTTATGGCTTTAGTGTTCCTGATATGATGGGAATTACAGAACGCCCTGTAGTTCGGGGCGAAAAAATTCTTCCTGTTGAGCGCTTTGGTGTAAAAGTAATTTCCATGGGCTTCTTTGTAGAAGATAATTCCCCAATTATTTGGCGTGGACCAATGTTAGGCAAGATGCTTAATAGTTTCTTCAATGAAGTCGAATGGGGAGACGTTGATTACGTATTGTTAGATCTGCCGCCAGGCACGGGAGATGTGGCTTTAGATGTACACACCATGCTGCCTGCATGTAAAGAAATCATTGTAACGACCCCACATCCAACAGCTGCATTTGTAGCCGCACGTGCGGGTGCAATGGCATTGAAAACAGATCATGAAATTATTGGTGTTATTGAAAATATGGCCTATTTCGAAAGTAAATTAACTGGAGAAAAGGAATATGTATTTGGTCAAGGCGGCGGCGACAAGCTTGCCGAGGATTTACAAACCGAAGTTCTTGGGCGCCTTCCGCTTAATCAGCCAGATTGGAATGATGATGACTTTGCACCTTCCATTTATCAGGAAGATCATCAGATAGGTAAAATTTACCTCGAAATTGCTAAAAAAATAACAAGTGTCCTTATTAAGTAGGGGTTACTTAACATACGAAGGAAAAATACCACTTCCAATAACGGGAGTGGTATTTTTGTTTCTCAACCTTATTCTTTTTTCTTACTTTTTTCTGCTTCTTTCATATCTTCCACAGTTTTTAAAAGCAGTTCTTGCATCTTCACCTTATAAAGAGGACTGTCTATTGTCTCAGTAATGACTTTTTGTAGATGCTCACGGTATTCTTGACTTTTTAACGCATCAGCCATTTCCTTTTGTATTTCTGGTTCCTTAAAAACTTCTATCATCATGCTCCTGTACTCAGGGTCATTCATCAAATCTTTTAACAGCTTTTCATTTTCGGATTTCATGTGTTTTGCCACGCCTTGCGCAAACTTTTTATCATTATAGGTTTTTTTCCAAAATTCAGTTGCCTTTTCTGAAGTTAGAGTTTGTTGGATAGTATCTGTAACTACCTGTTGATCCATCACTAAGGATTCTTTCATTTCGTCACCAGTCATGACCTCTTTAATTGCTTTCTTACCCTCATCAGTTTTTAGAATATCGACAACCATCTTCTTCGTTTGTTCATAATCTACCTGCCCTCCATTACCCGATTCAGCAGCACCGCAGCTAGTTAGGAACACCATGATGAGTAGGAGGAGCAAAATATTCTTAACCTTCATTTAAAAGCTCCTTTCACATAAAAATCCTTAATTTTAGGATGAAGTAAAAAGACAAAGATTATTCGTTATGTTATCAAAATCTAGATTTTTTAACTTTGGATTGGTACAATTACTATGATATTTATTATTTACTTGGAGGATAAAAGTGTGACAAGTCGTATCTGGGTCAAACTGTTTCTGCGCACCCTATTAGTGGGTGGAGTAACAACAGCAGTTTTAGGATTTATCGTACGCTGGAGTGAATTTCAGTCTTATTTTACTGAATTTCAAATCTTCGATATATTATCTACTACTATCTGGTTATTATTTATGGGCTTCCTTTTTAGTGTGATTAGCCAAATGGGCTTTTTTGCTTATTTAACCGTTCACCGTTTTGGTTTAGGAATATTTAAATCAGTTTCACTATGGAATGCTGTTCAAGTGGTCCTCATTTTATTTGTTTTATTCGACCTTATTTATTTACGCTATGAGACCTTTGCCGAACAAGGAGAATCTGTTATGCCTTATTTCGGTCTAGCGGCATTACTGCTAATCATCAGTCTTATTGTGGCGGGGTTCAAAGCAAAACAAACAAACCGAGAGGCTTTCATTCCTGCCCTTTTTGTTATGATTGTAGTAACTGTAATTGAGTGGGTGCCAGTCTTGCGTGTAAATGAAAAAAGTTGGCTTCTCCTTATGATGTTTGCTTTATTGGCATGTAATGCATATCAATTATTAATCCTTCATAAATTAAATGCAGAGTCAGCAAATGAAAGAAGAAGACGGGCAAGTCGTTCAAGTGAAACAAAGACTGCAAATAACAAAATTAAAGCCTTAAAAAGCAAATGAAAAAACCGCCATTTGGCGGTTTTTTAATTGATTTCCTGTGATTTAACGTCACCGTTAGCTATCATTTCTGAAACAGTTACAACCTTTAACCCCTTCTGGTTGATTTCTTTGAGAATCTCGGGAAGGGCCTTTGATGTTTGTTTTGCGGAATCAGATGCATGCAAAAGGATAATATCACCTTTATTTGCCTTCTTTACATTCTCCACAATTTGAACAACTCCTGGATTAGTCCAATCCTTAGAATCAATACTCCAATGGACAACCGTATAGCCATATCTTTCGGCAATTATTAAGGTTCTCTCATCGAAATGCCCAGTGGGAGCACGCAAAAGTTTAATATCTTTGATATTTAATTTTTTAAATGCTTCAGTTGCTTTTGCAATGTCTTTTCCGATTTTAACATCTTCTAGTTCTGTGTAATCCTCATATGCATAACCAAGTATTCCAATTTCATATCCTTCCTTCACGATGCGGTTGACAATATCCGGATGCCTCTCTGCCCATGAACCAGATAAAAAGAAGGTAGCTGACTTCACATTCTCTT